>DASPWC010000272.1:0-7412 GCA_035622055.1 Xanthobacteraceae bacterium
CGTTTCCAGCGGAACGCCGGAATGCCGTCCGACCGTCAATTCGAGTTCGACGACATGCGGCGCCTCGCGAAACGCCGTCTCGACGTCGCCATAGCCCTGGCGAATGAGCGCCGCTTCGCTGGAATGGCCGGGCGAGAATTCCGCCGGCGCGGCCTGCGCATCGAGAAGCGGCGGCAGCTCTTCGATCTCCATCGCGACGAGATCGGCGGCATCCTCGGCGACGTAGGCGTCGGCGGCAAAGACCGCGGCGACGGGATCGCCGACATAACGCACGCGCTCTTTCGCCAGTACCGGCTGCCGGTACGGATCGAGCGCCGGGATGCTGCCTTCGCGAAAATCGACCGGTGGCACGTCGACGATGTCGGCTGCGGTCCACACCGCGAGGACGCCGGGAAGCGCGCGAGCGGCCGAGGTATCGACCGACACGATGCGGCCATGCGCGTGAGCGGAGCGCGCGATCCGCATGATCAGCTGATGGGGAAAATTGATATCGCCGGCGAAGGCGCCGTGCCCGGTGACAAGCGGCGGATCTTCCAGCCGTTCGACCGATTGCCCGATCCAAGGCGCTTCTGGTGCGCGCGTCGTTTTCGGTGCGGGCGAGTTCATGCCGCGGCGCGTTCGAGAGCCCGGCGCGTGACCGCAAGCACGAGGTCGCGGCGAAATTCGGCGCTGTTGACGATATCGTCCATCGGATCGACGGCGGCCATCGCCGCTTCGGCCGCGTCGCGAAATGCCTCGTCCCCGGGCGCTGCGCCGGTCAGCACGCGCTCGGCCTCGGGGATGCGCCGCGGATTGACCTCGGCGCCGCCGATCGCCAGCCGCGGTTCGACAATCTTGCCGCCCTCGACGCGATAAGCGCCAAGCGCCGCGGCGAGCGCGAAATCGCCGGCGCGGCGGCTGAACTCATAAAAGCCGCAGCGCATGTCCGCCGGCAGTAGCGGCAACCGCGCTTCGACCAGAAGCTCGTCATCGCGCAGAGCGGTCGTCATGACGCCCTTGAAAAAGTCCCGCGCCGCGATGGTGCGCTCGCCGCGCGCGCTCTTGGCCAAAACCTCGCCATCGAGCGCCGCGAGCACGAGGCACCATTCGGAGGCCGGATCGGCGTGCGCCAGGCTGCCGCAAAACGTGCCACGGTTGCGGATCGGGTAATGCGCGATGTGTCGAACGACATCGGCGAGCAATTTTCCCAGCGGCCCTTCGCAGACCGGCTGGTGGAATGCGGCGTGGCGGACGCAGGCGCCGATCGCCAGTTTGCCGCCGGCGACGACGATGCGATTGAGCGCGATGACGCCGTTGATATCGACGAGATGCGCCGGTTTGGCGAGCCGGAACGCCATGGTCGGAACCAGGCTTTGCCCGCCGGCTAGAACCCGGCCATCCTCACCGGCGACCGTGGCGAGCAGCGCGACCGCCTCGTCGATCGTTTTCGGCGCGTGATAGCGGAACGCCGCGGGTTTCATCGCGCTGACTTCATCGTCTGGTTTCGATGTGGCGATTAGTCTATGTTTTTGATTGATGCACGGTTTTCGGCGCAGAGTCAAAATCGATAAGAGCTACGGATCGTTGCAAATACCCGCATGAAACCTCCGTTATTTTCGTACCACGATCCGCGCACGACCGCCGATGTCATCGCGCTCCTCGGCCGGCTTGAGAACGCAAAATTGCTGGCCGGCGGCCAGTCGCTGATGCCGATGCTCAATATGCGCTATGTGCTGCCGGACCATCTGATCGATCTCAACCGCGTCGAAGAGCTGCGCTACATCCGCGACTCTGACGGCGCCATCGAGATCGGCGCTATGACATTGCAGCGCGACATCGAATTCTCCGAAGTCGTGCAACGCCGCTGTCCACTGATGCACGAGGCGGTCGCGCAGATAGGACACCGGCAAACGCGAAACCGCGGCACGCTCGGTGGCTCGCTCTGTCATCTCGACCCGGCCGCGGAGTTGGTTTCGGTCGCGGCCGTGCTCGAGGCCAAGGTTTCGATCGCCGGTCGGAACGGCGCGCGCACGCTCGATTTCGCGGCGTTTCCGGTCGCCTACATGACGCCGGCCCTCGAGCCGGACGAGCTTTTGACAGGCATCGCATTTCCCTGCTGGCGTCCCGGGCACGGTTTCGCCTTTGTCGAATTTTCCCGCCGCCACGGCGATTTCGCCATCGTCTCGGCGGCCGCTCTCATCGAAGAGGATAAGCACGGCAAACTCACCCGCGTGTCGCTGGTGCTGGGCGGCATGGGGCCGGCGCCGCTGCGCGCGCACAATGTCGAGCAGGCGCTTATCGGCGAAAAGCCGGAGGAGAAACGGCTGCGCGAAATTTGCCAAACATTGCGTTCGCTCGAGGCGATCGACGATATCCACGCGCCCGCTTCCTATCGCCGGCAATTGGCGACCGTGTTGTCGCGCCGTGCACTGCTCAAGGCGCATGAACGCGTCATGGCCAAGGAGGCTTCGTGAGCCAGACACGCAGAATCGCGGTCACCGTCAACGGTGCGTGCCGCGAAGCCACCGTGCCGGTGCGCGTCACGCTCGCGGATTTTCTGCGACAAGAGCTGCGGCTGACGGGAACGCATCTCGGCTGCGAACATGGCGTGTGCGGCGCCTGCACGGTCCTGCTCGACGGCCTTTCGGCGCGATCTTGCTTGATGCTGGCGGTCCAGGCCGACGGCCGCGAGGTCACGACGGTCGAAGGCCTTGCCGCCGACCCGAAAGTGCTGCACCCGCTGCAACAGGCGTTCCACGATCATCACGGTCTGCAGTGCGGCTTTTGCACGCCGGGTATCCTGATGACGCTGGTCGAACTGCTGCGCGACAATCCGAATCCAACCGAGGACGACATCCGCATCGGCATTTCGGGTAATTTGTGCCGCTGCACCGGCTATCAAAACATCATCGTCGCCGCGCTGGATGCCGCAAAACGGCTCCGCGCGGCGGCTGCGGCGCCGTGAAACGTGAGCTCTCGTTAAGTGAATGCCAATTCGCTTCGACGATATCGGCAATCGCCTGAAAGCGTTTCGTCTCGGCTCGGGTCTTTCGGCCGAGGAGATCGCATCAAAGCTGGGCATTTCGCGCACCGCGCTTTATCGCTTCGAGAAAGGCGAGGTGGCGAAGATCGAAACATTGGAGAAGCTCGCCGAGCTTCTGCAAGTGTCGGTGCCGACATTGCTTGGCGTCGGTGTCGAATATATTTCCTCCGCGGTCAGCTATTTCGAACGCATGCGTCAGATCGAGGAGGCCGCCGAACACGTCATCGTGCTGGCGGGGCCGATCTCCTACGTGCTTGCATCGGACGGCTTCGATCGCGCGCTCGGCGACATATTGCGGGAATCGGTGCCGGACGCCGCGAAAAACACGCGCGCGCTGGCTCAGATCGACGAGTTGATGGCGATGTTGCGGAGCCGCAAGGAGACCTATCGCCGCCGGCGGCCGGCGATCGTCAATCTGATCGCGGCTGCGGAAATGCAGCGCTTCCTGCACAACGGGCTGGTCGGCCGCCTCGATTTGCCGGAGACGGTGCGGCGCGAACGCCGCCGTCTTGCCCGCGCCGAAGCCGAGCATTTCACGGCGCTGATGGAAGACGAACCGATCGGCGTTCAGATCGGGATCGTACTCGATACGCTGCCGCACACGAGCTTTCAGATTTTCCGTCAGCCCGACCGGCGGATTTTGGCGCTTAGCCCATTCCGTCTCGGCGAAGAGCCGAATATCCGCGCCGGTGTCGCTATGATCACGTCAGCGCCGGAAGCTCTGGCGCTGCACGAAAAAATGGTGCGCGATCTCTGGGCGAGCGCGCTCAAAGGCCCCGCCGCGGTGCGCTTTATGCGGGATATGATGCAGAGGGTGGACGGCTAACGGGATTGCGAAATACGGCCAACGCTGCTCGTTTTATTGCAGGCTCGCCGTGATGAACGTTCCGGCGCTGGCCAACGCGCGCCTGCCGGCTTTGAGGTGCGCGTTCCACAAAGGCCAGGCGTGAATCATGTCCGGCCAAATCTCCAGCGCCACGGCAACATTCGCCGCGCCCAGAGCCTCGGTGAAGCGCGTTGCGTCCGAAAGCAGCGTTTCCGCCGCGCCGACCTGAATGAGCGTCGGTGGAAACCCCTCAAGCCGCGCGTAGAGCGGCGAAACGCGTGGGTCTTTGCGATCCATTCCTCCCGGAACATAGGCGCCGGCGAGTTCTTCGAGATAGGCTCTGTGAATCAAGGGATCGACGGCGTCCTTGGAAACAAGAGTCGCCCCGGACATCGTCAGGTCGGTCCACGGCGACACCAGCCATGCACAACCCGGCAACTCCTCTCCGTATTCGCGCAGCTTGTTGATGAGCGCGACCGTGAGACCGCCGCCGGCGCTGTCGCCGCCAACCGCGATATGCGCTGCCGAAATGCCCTGCGCGGCCAAATAACGCCACGCCGAGACCACGTCTTCGAGCGCGGCTGGAAATGGGTGCTGCGGCGCGAGCCGGTAGCCGATAGCGAGCGTATGCGCCGACGCGGCGCGCCCGGCTTCCGTCACCATGCGCCGATGGCTGCGGATCGAACCCGAACAATAACCGCCGCCATGAAAGAACAGGATGACCCGCGAGGAATCGCTGCCCGGTACGCTCGACCATTCGCCCGGCGCGCCACCGGCATCGACTGTGGCGAGCTTGACGTCCGAAGCAATCGGCCAGACCGTGCCGACCTCGTCGAGCCGCTGGCGCCGCTCGTCCCAGCCAGCCGGACGCGGCCTTGACGTCAACAGTGCCCGGATCGTGTCGATCTCGCTGCGAGCCATTTTCCGCCCGAGCCTTTCGCCAAAGTCTTTGGCGGACTATACGCCGTTTGGACCGGAAACCGATCGCTTGGCGGCCACTTTGGTCCGTCACCGATATAGAGACGGCATCTTGACATTGTCCCTGTTTCGGTTACATAAGCATCGCTCGCTCGTGAGGGCGTTTCTAGAGACGATCCTGAGACGGAGCGGGGCGCGGCTCGTAACCGCGCACCCGGGCGGCTTTGGGCATCGTCCCGTCCGGCATTACGACCGGTCCGCGAGGTGCTCGCTGCACTGGCGCCGGCGAGGGTCCTCCCGTTTGCACCCGGTCATTCCAGGAAGCGCGGCCCGAAGCTGAGCCAAGGGGTTACAGCCTTGCACAAGAACCGCGGTGAAGCGCCGAGAGGCGAGCGCGTCCCGCCAGGACGCGCGCTGCGCCCGAATCATGGTCAGGCGGCAACGTCCGATCGTGTGGCGCGGGGATGGTGCGCCTGTCGGCGCTCCGCCTCCCTTCATTTTTGAGGAGGCAAAACGCTTTCGTGGCTTTGTTTGCATGGCTCGGGCGCAAAGGCGCGCCGCGAGAACGCCGCCTTACGCCCTGGCGTAGCGGCCGCGGTTGAAGAAGCGGTCCTTCTGATCTTCGCTCGCGGTGTCGCGCGCCGATTTGATGACCGCGATTTTAGCGAGCGCCGCTTTTACCGCCGGCCGCTCGTCGATCGCCTTAAACCAGCGCGCCAGATTGGGGTTGTCCTCCCATTTGACGCCTTGCACGTCGTGATTGCGAGTCCATGGGAAAGTGGCGATGTCGGCGACCGTATATTCGTCGCCGCCGAGATAGGCCGAGTGCGCCAGCCGCTTTTCCATCACCTCGTAGAGGCGTTTCACTTCGGTCTGATAACGCGTCATCGAGTAGCCGTTGTTGCTGTCCTTTGGCGCGAACATCTTGAAGTGGGTGAACTGGCCGAACATCGGGCCGATATTGGTGAGCTGGAACATCAGCCATTGCATAACGTCGTATTTTTTCGCCATGTCCTTCGGCAAGAATTTTCCGGTTTTCTCGGCGAGGTAAAGAAGGATCGCGCCGGACTCAAAGAGGGCATAAGGCTTGCCGCCCGGGCCCTCGTGGTCGACGATCGCCGGAATTTTTGAATTCGGGTTGATCTTGATGAAATCCGAATTGTACTGCTCGCCCTTCCAGACATCGACGAAATGCTCCTTGTAGGCAGCTTCGTCTCTTCGAGCATGATGTAGATTTTCTGTACGTTCGGACTGGTCAAAGCATAAAGGTCGATCATGGCAATATCCTCGAACTCCACTTCATGAGATTTGCGAAGGCCGCGAACCTAACGGCCTCGCCCGGGGCCGACAAGATGCCGCTTGTCAACCATGGGTATCGCGGTCATCACTTGTGCGGCATCGTCGATGCCGCGTAGGCTCGCCAGATACGCTAGGCTTTGGGCAAATAAAGTTGGCGACCAAGAAAACGAGGAAGACAGGGGACACCGGGATGGGCTGCTTGAACCGCCGAATGACTGCACTCATCATGTTCGGCTTTGCCTGGGCGGCAGTCGCGGGGGCCGGCGCCGCGGCGCGCGCGGACGACGATTATCCCAATCATGCCGTGCGCTGGCTGGTGGGCTATCCGCCCGGCGGATCGACCGACATTTGCGCGCGCTTGATCGGACAATATTTGTCGGAGCATATGCACCAGCAATTCGCGGTCGAGAACAAGCCCGGCGCTGGTAACAATCTCGCAACCGAGATGGCGGTGCACTCGCCGCCGGACGGCTATACGCTGTTCCTGGTCAATCCCGCCAACGCGATCAATGCCAGCCTTTACAAAGATCTGTCGTTCAATTTCATCGCCGACATGGCGCCTGTGGCGGGCTTCATTCGCGTGCCCAATGTGATGGAAGTCAATCCGAACGTGCCGGCGCACACGGTGAAGGAATTCATCGATTACGCCAAAGGCAATCGGGGCAAAGTCAACATGGCCTCCTCGGGAATCGGCACTTCGGTGCATTTGTCGGGCGCGCTGTTCATGATGATGACCGGAGTCGACATGGTGCACGTCCCTTATCGCGGCGCCGCGCCGGCGCTTACCGATATGCTGGCCAATCAGGTTCAAGTGATGTTCGACAATCTTCCGTCGTCGATTGGGCACATTCAGGCCGGACGGCTGCGCGCGCTGGCGGTGACGACGGCGGAACGTTCAAAAGTCCTGCCAGACGTGCCGACCGTCGGCGAGACCGTGCCGGGTTACGAGGCGAGCGCCTGGTTCGGCATGGCGGTGCCCAAAGGAACGCCGCGCGCCGTCATCGATAAGCTCAATCATGAGGTCAATGCCGCGCTGGCGGATCCGGCGATGCAGGCGAAATTGACCGAAATCGGCGGCATGCTGATTTCCGGAACGCCGGAAGATTTCGGCAAAATCGTCGCCGCCGAAACGGAAAAGTGGAGCAAAGTGGTCAAGGCCACCGGCGCCACGGCGGAATGAAGTCGCGATCAAACCTCATGAGCAAAACAAAATCGGCCGAACAACTGCGCAGCTACCGTTGGCTCGGCCGCAATGACCTGCGTTCGTTCGGCCATCGCTCGCGGTTGCGTCAATTCGGCTATGACCGCGCCGACTGGGTCGGCAAGCCCGTGATCGGCATCATCAAT
>DASPWC010000273.1:0-4292 GCA_035622055.1 Xanthobacteraceae bacterium
CATGAGCGTCTGTACGGCGGGTCGACGTTCATCCCGACGCGGAGTCCTGCTCTGCGCCCCGCTGTGTGTGGCCGCTGTGACCCTGGGCTTTGGCGTCGCTTCGGCCGCGCCGGCTGACTTTATCCACGCCGAGGGGACGCGCCTCGTCGATAGCCATGGCGAAACTTTCGCCGTTAAAGGCATCAATCTCGGCAACTGGCTGGTTCCCGAGGGTTACATGTTCAAGTTTAAGCAAGCGCGTAGCCCAAAAGAGATTGCGGAGGTTGTCGAAGCTCTGCTTGGGACTGTGGACGCGTCGCGCTTCTGGACGCAGTTTCGCGACGTCTATATCGCCAAAGAGGATATCGAGTTTCTCAAAGCCACCGGCTTCAATACCGTCCGCGTACCGCTGAATTGGCGGCTTTTTGTCGAACCTGGCCCGGACGGCACGGACCGCTTTGAAGGATCAGGCTGGTCTCTTCTCGACCGGCTTGTCCGATGGTGCCACGATGTCGGCCTGCGCGTGATCATCGACCTGCATGCGGCGCCCGGCGGCCAGACTGGCGTCAATCACGACGACGGTCCGGGCTTTCCGCTCACCTTCTACGTGCCGCGTTATCGGCAGCTGACAATTGCGCTATGGCGCCAGCTCGCCGCGCATTATCGCGACGAACCGGCCATCCTTGGCTACGACCTTCTAAACGAGCCGATCTCGCCGTATAGCGACGTGAATTATCTCAATCCGCAACTTGAGCCGCTCTACCGCGACATCGTCGCCGCCATTCGCAGCGTCGATCCGAACCATGTTGTGTTGCTCGCCGGCGCGCAATGGGGCACGAATTTCGCCGTGTTCGACCGGCCTTTCGACGGCAATGCCGTTTACACGTACCATAAATTTTGGATCAATCCGACACGCGACGGCGTTCAGGACTATCTGAATTTCAGTAATCGCTGGAAAGTGCCGGTGCTCATTGGTGAGACCGGGGAATTCAATAACAGCTGGAATGAAAGATTTCGTCGGCTGCACGAGCACTTCGGCATCGGGTGGGTTTTTTGGCCCTACAAGAACCTCGACTCCGATCTTGCCGTGGTCTCGATCGAAAAGCCGGCGGGTTGGGACCTGATTGCCGACGCCGGCAGCTCGAACGGAGCCATTTTGCCGCCGCGCGAGCAAGCACAAACGATCCTGCAAGCTTACCTGGAAGCCGCCAGATTCAGGAACGTTCGCATCAACACCGACTATATAAAGTCGCTTGGTCTTGCCGCGCCGTAATTGTCAGTGCGGACTTCCTCGCATGTCGGGCAATGCGCCGGGAGGACATTTGCCGAGAATGATCATGCCGAGCACTTCATCTTTAGTGACGTCCTGAACGCGCGCCGTGCCGACGACGCGGCCATTTTTCATCACGCAGATCCGATCCGCCAGATCAAAAACGTCGTGGATATCATGGCTGATCAGAAAAATGCTCATCCCGTCCGCCTTGAGCCGCCTGACGAGCGCGACGACCTGCGCGGTTTCCTGCGGCCCGAGCGCCGCGGTCGGCTCGTCCATGATCAGAATTCGCGCGTCAAATAAGATGGCCCGCGCGATGGCCACTGACTGACGCTCGCCGCCTGAGAGCACCTTGACCGGATCTTTGAATCGCTGGAAGTGCGGGTTAAGACGCTTCATGACCTCGCGCGCAGTGGCTTCCATGGCGATGTCGTCAAGGGTTCCCCACTTTGTTCTCAGCTCGCGGCCGAGAAACAGGTTGGCGACCGTATCCAAATTGTCGACCAGCGCGAGCGTCTGATAGATCGTTTCGATGCCGTATTTTCGGGCTTCGCGCGGACTGTCGATCGTCGCCGCCTCGCCGCGAATCGAAATTTGTCCGGCGTCGGGGCTGCTGGCGCCGGAAAGAATCTTGATCAGCGTCGATTTTCCCGCGCCGTTATGGCCCACCAGCGCCATCACCTCGCCTTCGTGCAGATCGATCGACGCCTGATCTACGGCGTGAACGCCGCCGAACGCGAGCGAAATGTCGCGCATCTCAACGAGCGGGGTGAGCGAGGCGTCCATGCGGCGTTTTCCTATCGTGTCCAGCGAAGCCGGTAGACCGCGTCGAGCCATACGGCAACCACCAGAACAGCGCCAATAACGATGCTCTGCAGCGGCGTATCGACGCCGAGCAGCACCATGCCCGATTGCAGCGACTGCATGAGCACGGCGCCGAGCATCGCTCCAGCCACGGTGCCGACGCCGCCCGCGATCGAGGTTCCACCGATGACGGTTGCGGCGATGACCAGGAGTTCAGCGAGCGTCCCTTCCGAATTCGTGGCCGCGTTGAGGCGCGCGATCGACAAGGCCGCGGCGATGGCGGCAAGCAAACCCATCAGCGCAAAAGTCTTCAAGATCACCCAGCGCGTGTCGACGCCGGCAAGCTGGGTGGCCTCCGGATTGCCGCCGATGGCATAAATATAGCGCCCGAAGCGCGTTCGTGTCGCGAGAAAGGTCACTGCTACGCCGACGGCGATCGCGATCAGAACCGGGATCGCGATGCCGTGCGCCACGAAGAGGCCGCCCTCGGGAATCGCGACATGATTCAATTCGGCGTAGCGGCGTACGCTGCCGATCGGCCAAGGATATGCATTGACGATAGCCACCGCGGCAAGAACCAGCGCGCAGGCAATCCCGCCGATAAGAATTTCGGCGGTCATCGGCCGAAGTGAAAAGTTGAACTTCCTACGTCTTGCCCGGCGGTGCGCCAGCAACGCCACGATTGCGACACACGCGGCGACGCCGACCACCCAGCTCCAAGTCGAGCCGATTGAGCCTTCCGGACCGCCGCCGAGGAGCCTGAACCTATCGTCCAGCGGCGCAACGGTCTGTCCGCTCGTCACCCACCATGCGGCGCCGCGCCACACGAGCAGGCCGCCGAGCGTGACGATGAAGGACGGGATGCCCAGATAAGCGATGGCGAAGCCTTGCAACGCACCGAGCATGACGCCCAGCAACAAACCGGTCCCAAGCGCGAGAATCCAGATCGCCGGATGCTCAAAGCCAAGAAACTTCGGCAGCAGATCGACCTGGGCAACCCCCATGATCATGCCGATGAAACCGAGCATCGACCCGATTGAGAGATCGATGTTGCGCGTCACGATCACGAGCGTCATGCCCGTCGCCATGATGGCGATGGGCGACGACTGCACAGATAGATTCCACAAGTTGCGCGGCGTGAGGAACAGGCCGCCCGAAAGCACATGCAAGGCGATCCAAATCAAGAATAATGCCGCGACGGTGCCGAGTAGCCGCGTGTCGAGTTCCGTGGTTTTGAGAAAGTGGACGAAAAGGGGCGAACGGCTCGAGCTGGCATATTGTGCCGGCGCTTGGTTCACTGGCGTCCTCCCCCTTTTCCGCAATCACCGCCGTCGTTGGGGCCCGACAACTGCGCGGCGATTGGGCATCCGCCGTCGTGGGTTCAATCGCAAACCTTGACCGCGCCGGGCGCTACACCTTTGCAAATTTCAGCTTTGCTGACCCAACCGGCATCGACGACGACATTGAGGTTGTCCCTGGTGATCGGGATCGGAGTCAATAGCATCGCGTTCATTGCGACCTTCCCCTGGCCCCCAGCGAACTTAATCGCACCTGGAATTTCGCTGATCGTCTTGCCGTCCGCCAATAGTGAGGCGACCTCGGCCGCCCGCTTGCCGAGCGCGCGGGCATCCTTCCATACCGAACCGGTCTGCGTGCCGAGCGCAATACGGTTCAGTGCGGCATGGTCGCCGTCCTGACCCGAAACCGGCACTGAACCGGCCAGGCCCTGCGAGGCGAGTGCGGCGATGGCGCCGCCAGCCGTACCGTCGTTGGAAGCGACCACCGCATCGACCTCGTTGTTATTTTTCGTCAGGATCTGCTCCATGTTGCGCTGCGCGTTGGACGGTAGCCAGCCGTCGGTATAGGTCTCGCCAACATTCTTGATCCTGCCGGCGTCAATTGCGTCTTTCAGCACCTCCATTTGACCGGAGAACAGGAAGTCCGCGTTCGGATCGGCAGACGACCCTTTGATGAAAGCGTAATTTCCGCGCGGACGGACCGCAAACACGCTGCGTGCCTGCATGCGTCCGACTTCTTTGTTGTCGAAGGTGATATAAAAGACGTTTGGGTTCTCGATCAGGCGATCATAGCCGATCACTGGGATGCCTTCGTCGGCCGCCCGCTGCACGGCGGGAGCAATGGCGGAGGAGTCTTGGGCCAGGACGATCAGCACGCTGATACCCTGTGCGATCAGGCTTTCGACGTCTGTAAGTTGCTTCTGCGCGGACGATTGCGC
>DASPWC010000274.1:0-6748 GCA_035622055.1 Xanthobacteraceae bacterium
GGCGGCCGAGGATTCCGCCTTGTTTGTTGATTTCAGCTTCGGCGTATTTCGCCCCATCGACCTCGCTTTGCGCCAAGGCCGACAACACGCCGGTCAGCGGATTGACCATCCCGATCTTGATCGGCTCGTCGCCGCGAGCGGCGATGACAAATGGCGCGCCGATGACCTGACTGGCGCCAAACGCAAGACCGACCTGGATAAGCGTGCGGCGGCGCACCGGCATTTCGAACTTTGGCATCTCGAACTCTCCCCAAAAAGCCGATGTTTGGATATTTCTTTGTTTTGTTTTTGACGTTTTGCTTTAGCCGACACGGCATTCGAGCGCGGGCGGCCCGGCAAAAGAGCGGCGTAAAACCAGGCCTCGGCTGCATAATATCTTCTACCCCGCTTTCACGGGGGTCAAGAATAGGGGCACGGCTTCGATTTTCGTCGCGCGGCGATAGATCAACAATTTGGCCGAAGCACTGACCGCGGCCGCTATTGGCCGAATGCTTTTTGCGCACCTTCGCCTGTTCGGCGAGAAAGCGCGACAATCGCGCGCGAACCTCCTCGGCCTGTTCGGGCGTCCATTTGCGCAATCCCTCGCCTGTCTTCATGCCGAGCTTGCCGGCCTTGACCCTGTCGCGCAGCAACGGGTGCGGACCCGCGGTCCGGTCGAGATCGGCATAAAGCACTTCCGCGATGTCGAGCGCGAGATCGAGGCCAACGAGATCGGACTGCTACATGGGGCCGAGCACGGCGGTGCGCGCTCCGAATCCTTCGCGCACAACGATATCGATCGTCTCGGCATCGCAAACACCTGCGGCAACGAGCGCGATAGCCTCGCGCTTCATCGCGTGCTGAAGCCGGTTCCCGACGAACCCGGGAATATCCCGCTGCACATGGACCGGTGTTTTCCCGACTTGGCGCAACAGGTCCATGGTCCGCGTTACGGCGTCGCCGCTGGTCTTTTCGTTCTGCACGACTTCGACCAGCGGCACCAGATGCGGCGGGTTCCAGAAATGGGTGCCGACCACGCGCTCGCGATGAACAAGCTGCCGCCCGATCTCGGTCGACGGAATCGCCGAACTGTTGCTGGCGAGAATTGCAGTCGGTGCAACGGCGCTCTCGAGCTCGGCGAAGATTTTTTGTTTAAGCGGCAATTTTTCCGGCGCGGCCTCGAAGACAAATGCCGCATCGCGCATCGCCGGAACGAGTGCGTCATGGGCCTCGATGCGTCGCAGCAGCCCCGGATCGTCTTCGAGCAATTCGACGATCGATTGCAGGCGGCGCGGCATTGATGACCGCACCTCCGGCGACGGTTCGAAAACGCCGACGCGGTGCCCCGCGGCGGCGAAAAGATAGGCGATGCCGTGCCCCATCAAACCGCCGCCCACGACGCCGATCTTCCGCTGCTTTTCGTCGCTCATCGCTTCCTCGAACAACAAATTATTGGAATCGCAGCCACGCTAAAGCGTTGTACACACGAGGTTCAAGAGGGACCGATCCGTAGAGGAGGAAGTGGTCATGGCAGTCCTTCTCTGGATTGCGTTCTGGTCTTCCCTTGTGGGTTCGGCCACATGTTTTGAAGAAATCGCGCGGCGATACCTGTCGAAAAACGCAAGCGGCATTAGACGCGATTGAGCACGCGCGCGTGAGCCCGATTGGCGGCTTCGTGCGGCCGCAAGTCGCGGCGTGAACCTCGCCCTCGCGTTAATTTCCCTGGTTAATTTGCCTGATTAATCTACCTGCCTAATTTACCCGGCGAGCCGATGTTGCGAACGGCGAATCCCGCCGGTATGAATACGCGCGCCTTTTGCGCCGGTCCGGCGAGACCGGCGCATTTGCATCGCATGGCCGTGAACTAAGCACGCAATTTAGGCCCAGTTTAAACCCATGGCTCGCCTCGTCATGAAGTTCGGCGGAACGTCGGTCGCCGATATCGACCGCATCCGCAATGTCGCGCATCACGTCAAGCGTGAGGTCGACGCCGGGCATGAAGTTGCCGTGGTGGTCTCGGCCATGTCCGGTACCACCGATCAGCTCGTGAAGTGGTGCGAAGACAGCCTCAAGCACCGGCGCATTTTCGACGCGCGGGAATACGACGCCGTTGTTGCCGCCGGCGAGCAGGTCACCGCCGGGCTTCTTGCCATCGCGTTGCAGGATTTGGACGTCAATGCGCGCTCATGGCAGGGCTGGCAATTGCCGATCGCGACTTCGTCGGCGCACGGCTCCGCGCGAATTCTCGAAGTCAATGGCGAGACGCTAATCCGGCGTTTCAAGGAACGCGGCGAGGTCGCGGTGATTGCCGGCTTCCAAGGTGTGCACCCGGAAACCGGCCGCGTCACCACGCTCGGCCGCGGCGGGTCGGATACGTCGGCAGTGGCCATTGCGGCGGCGATCCGCGCCGATCGATGCGACATCTATACCGACGTCGATGGCGTTTACACTACCGACCCTCGCGTCGTACCACGCGCGAGGCGCCTCGAACGTGTCGCCTTCGAGGAAATGCTTGAACTCGCTTCGCTCGGCGCCAAAGTGATGCAGGTGCGGTCGGTCGAGCTCGGCATGGTGCATAATGTTCGCATCTTCGTGCGATCGAGCTTCGACCCGCCGGAAAAAATCGATGCGAAAGGAAATCCACCCGGAACCCTGATCTGCGACGAAGGAGAGATCATGGAGCAACAGACCGTCACCGGCATCGCCTTCTCGCGCGACGAGGCGCAAATCTCGGTCCGTCAGGTCTTGGACAAGCCCGGCGTGGCCGCCGCCATTTTTGGCCCGCTCGCGGAAGCCAATATCAATGTGGACATGATCGTCCAGAATGTCTCGAGCGATGGAAAGACCACCGACATCACCTTCACGGTGCCGGCGGCGGACTATCAACGCGCGCTGGACGTCATTGCCAAGGCAAAACGCACCGTCGGCTATGCGCGGCTCGACGGCGCGACCGACGTCGCCAAGGTTTCGGTGATCGGCATCGGCATGCGCAGCCATGCCGGCGTGGCCGCACAGGCGTTTAGTGCGCTCGCAGAGCGATCCATCAACATCCGCGCGATCACGACCTCCGAGATCAAGTTTTCGCTGCTGATCGATGCGGCCTTCACCGAACTCGCGGTACGAACGCTGCATTCGCTTTACGGCCTCGACAAAGCGGCCTGATCTCGACTTTTGGGTTGCGGCGCACAATAGCGCCAGGCCGTCATATCATCGTCTTGCCATCGTCTTGGCTTGCGGTTTGCATACCGCATTCGCTATAGGCTTTAGGACATTCGCCGCGGACCGGAATCCCGGCGAATTCCTCTTTGATCATGACCGGTGCGTCGCGGGCTCCGCTCCGGTCCAAGCCAAGCCCGAGGGACCTCACGCCATGCGTGGAGCGCTCGGCGGTCCGCGCGTGTTGTTACGCCGGCTTCGCGAAGTGATGGCGGAGCCAGTCAGCGCGCAGGAACGCCTTGACAAGATCGTGGTGCTGATCGCCGCCAACATGGTTGCGGAGGTGTGCTCCGTCTATGTGCTGCGCGTTGATTCGACCCTCGAGCTCTACGCAACCGAGGGCCTCAACCGCGACGCCGTGCACCGCACCGTCATGCGCTCCGACGAGGGCCTGGTCGGTTTGGTCTCCAGTCAGGCAAGCCCGATCAATCTATCGAATGCCCAGGCCCACCCGGCCTACTCGTACCGGCCGGAAACGGGCGAAGAAATTTATCACTCTTTCCTGGGCGTGCCGGTCCTACGCGCCGGCAACACATTGGGCGTGCTGGTGGTCCAGAACCGGGCGCGCCGGACCTATTCGGAGGAAGAGGTCGAGGCCCTGCAAACCACGGCGATGGTGCTTGCGGAGATGATCGCCTCCGGCGAGCTTTCCGCGCTGGCGCTGCCGGGCGCGGAGCCGGCCGCCCGGCGCTCGGTTCATTTCAAGGGCTCGGGCCTGAGTGAAGGCATCGCGCTGGGGCATGTCGTGCTGCACGAGCCGCGCGTGGTCGTCACCAACTTCATCGCCGACGACGTGCCGAAGGAGCTGGCGCATCTGCAATCGGCCGTCGAAACGCTGCGGACCAGTCTCGATGAAATGCTCGAACACGGCGACGTGGTCGAGGGTGGCGAGCACCGCGACGTCCTCGAAGCCTACCGGATGTTCGCCTACGATCGCGGTTGGGTCCACAAGCTCGAAGAAGCGGTAATGACCGGACTTACCGCGGAGGCTGCGGTTGAGCGCGTTCAGTCGGATACCCGCGCGCGGATGCTGCGGCAAACCGATCCCTTTCTGCGCGAACGATTGCACGATCTCGACGATCTCGCCAATCGCTTGATGCGCCAGCTTACCGGGCGCGGCCACGCGCCGTCGCGCGAGAATTTGCCGGAGAACGCCATCCTCGTCGCCCGTTCGATGGGCCCGGCGGCGCTGCTCGACTATGACCGCAAGCGACTGCGCGGCCTCGTGCTGGAGGAAGGCGGTCCGCATTCGCACGTCACCATCGTCGCCCGCGCACTCGGCATTCCCGCGGTCGGCGAGATCGACAACGCGACCGGTATCGTCGATCCCGGCGACGCGATCATCGTCGACGGGTCGACCGGAGACCTGCACATCCGGCCGCTGCCCGACATGGCGGCCGCCTATGCCGAACGCGTTCGCCTGCGCGCGCGGCGGCAACAGCAATATTCGGCGTTGCGCGACAGACCCTGCATCACCAGGGACGGCCAGGAAATAACGCTGCTCCTCAATGTCGGATTGAGCGTCGACCTGCCCCACATCGCCGACACCGGGGCTGGCGGGATCGGCCTGTTCCGTACTGAATTGCAATTCATGGTCGCGCCCAGTTTTCCCCGGACCAGCGAACAATATGCGCTCTATCGCGCCGTTCTCGATGCCGCCGACGACAAGCCGGTGACCTTTCGCACGCTCGACATCGGCGGCGACAAGCTGTTGCCTTACATGCGCAATGTCGAAGAAGAGAACCCGGCGCTGGGCTGGCGGGCGATCAGGCTGGGCCTCGATCGACCGGGCCTGCTGCGCACGCAATTGCGCGCGCTGCTGCGCGCCGCGGGCAGCCGCGCCTTGAAGATCATGTTTCCCATGGTCTCGACCGTGCAGGAATTCGACCAGGCCAAGGAGCTCGTCGAACGCGAGCTGACGCATCTTCGCCGCCACGGTCACAAATTACCCGACGCAGTCGAGGTCGGCAGCATGGTGGAGGTCCCCTCGCTGCTCTATCAGCTTGACGAACTTCTCGAACGGGCCGACTTCCTCTCGGTCGGCTCCAACGATTTGGTCCAGTTCCTTTACGCGATTGACCGCAGTAACCCGCGTGTGTCGGCGCGTTTCGATGCATTGTCGGCGCCGGTGCTGCGGGCGCTGAAGGACATCGCCGATAAGGCCCGTGAGCATCGCAAGCCGGTAACGGTGTGCGGCGAATTGGCGTCGCAACCGCTCGGCGCCCTCGCCCTGGTTGCGATCGGTTACCGGTCTCTCTCGCTGACCCCCTCGGCGGTCGGCCCTGTCAAGGCAATGCTGCTTGACGTCGACTGCCGCAAGGCTGCCGTGTTCCTTTGCCCGCTGATCGAAAAGCCATCCGTCAACACCCCAATCCGGGCGCAACTGGAAAAATTTGCCGCCGATTGTGGATTGCAGATTTAGGGAGAGCCCCTAACTACCGTGACCACCGTGCTATGGTCGCTGGACGCCCCGCGCCAGATGCCTTTTTGCTTGGCGCGATGATAGACGGAGATGCCTGGCGAGCCATTGTCGCAGAACTGCCCGGAAGCGGGCCGTGGCGTTAAGTCCGAAAGCCCGCCATACGAGACCAGGATGTTACCCGACCAGAAACTCGACGCCCTTGTCGCGCGGCATGCAGCGCTGGAACGCGATCTCGCAGCCGCGCTGCCGCCCGAGACTTACGTCAAGCTGTCGCGCGAATTTGCCGAGCTTGCGCCTGTCGTGGAGGCGGTGAAATCCTATCGGGCCGCGCAGAATGAGCTCGCCGGGCTGACCAGCCTGATCGCCGATCCGGCGACCGATTCGGAAATGCGATCTATGGCGGAAACGGAGAGGCCCGACCTTGAAGCGCGGCGGGCGATGCTTGAACAACAATTGCGGCTTGCGCTCCTGCCCAAGGATGCGATGGATGAGCGCAACGTCATTCTCGAAATTCGCGCCGGCACAGGCGGCGACGAGGCGGCTCTGTTCGCGGGCAATCTGTTTCGCATGTACGAACGCTATGCCGCCAAACAGGGCTGGAAGGTTGAAATCGTCACGGCCAGCGAAGGTTCAATGGGCGGCTACAAGGAAATCGTGGCCGAGATTCGCGGCCGCGGCGCCTTCGCGAAACTGAAATTCGAATCCGGCGTGCACCGCGTCCAGCGCGTGCCCGATACTGAAGCGTCGGGCCGTATCCACACCTCGACCGCAACCGTGGCGGTATTGCCCGAAGCGCAGGACCTCGATGTTACAATCAACGAAACCGATCTCAAGATCGATACGCTGCGTTCGAGCGGCGCCGGCGGCCAGCACGTCAACAAGACCGAATCGGCGGTGCGCGTGACGCACATTCCTTCCGGCATCATCGTCATGATGCAGGAGGACCGTTCGCAGCACCGGAACCGCGCCAAGGCGATGGCGGTACTGCGAACGCGGCTTTACGATCTCGAACGCCAGAAGCAGGAAGCCGCCCGCGCGGCGGAGCGGCGCGGGCAAGTCGGGACCGGCGACCGCTCGGAGCGCATTCGCACCTATAACTACCCGCAAGGGCGCGTTTCGGATCACCGCATT
>DASPWC010000275.1:0-7853 GCA_035622055.1 Xanthobacteraceae bacterium
GAATCAACGCAAGGAGACCGACTAATGGCGACCGTTAGCGCCAACAAACTCGAACTGCTGCAGATCGCCGAAGCGGTTGCCCGCGAAAAGGCGATCGATCGAAAGATCGTGCTCGGCGCCATGGAGGACGCGATCGCCAAGGCGGCTCGCTCGCGCTATGGCAGCGAAACCGAAGTTCGCGCCGAAATCGATCCGAAGAGCGGCGAGCTGCATCTGTCGCGCCACATGCTGGTGGTCGACACCGTCGACAACCCGGCGACCCAAATCAGTCTCGACGATGCGCGCCGGCGGCACCCGGCCGCGCAAATTGGCGACACCATCGCCGATCCGCTTCCGCCGCTGGAATACGGCCGGATCGCCGCGCAGTCGGCGAAGCAGGTGATCGTGCAGAAGGTGCGCGAGGCCGAACGCGATCGGCAATACGACGAATACAAGGATCGCATCGGCGATATCGTCAACGGCATCGTCAAGCGCGTCGAATATGGCAACGTGGTGGTCGATCTGGGCCGCGGCGAAGCGATCGTGCGCCGCGACGAGATGTTGCCGCGCGAAGTGTTCCGTAACGGCGATCGCATCCGGGCCTATATTTACGATGTCCGCCGCGAGCCGCGCGGACCGCAGATCTTCCTATCCCGCACGCACCCGCAGTTCATGGCCAAGCTGTTCGCGCAGGAAGTGCCGGAAATCTACGACGGGATCGTCGAGGTCAAGGCGGTGGCGCGCGATCCGGGATCGCGCGCGAAAATTGCCGTTGTGTCTCGCGATTCATCGGTCGACCCGGTCGGCGCTTGCGTCGGCATGCGCGGGTCGCGCGTGCAGGCCGTCGTCAACGAGCTGCAGGGCGAGAAGATCGACATCATCCCGTGGTCGCACGACATCGCCACGTTCGTCGTCAATGCATTGGCGCCGGCCGAAGTGGCCAAAGTGGTGCTTGATGAGGAACGCGAGCGGATCGAAGTGGTGGTTCCCGATCAGCAGCTTTCGCTCGCCATCGGACGGCGCGGCCAAAACGTGCGGCTTGCTTCACAACTGACCGGCTGGGACATCGACATCCTGACCGAGCAGGAAGAATCGGAACGCCGCCAGGCCGAATTCGAGAACCGGACGCGCATCTTCATCGACACCCTCAATGTCGATGAGGTGATCGGACAATTGCTGGCGTCGGAAGGCTTCACGTCCGTCGAAGAGCTGGCGATGGTCGATGTCAAGGAGCTCGCCGGCATCGAAGGTTTTGACGAGGATACCGCGGCCGAGTTGCAGACGCGGGCACGTGAATACCTCGACAGGATCGAGGCCGAGCTCGACGCCAAGCGCCAGGAGCTCGGCGTCGAAGACGCCCTCAAGGAGATCGAAGGCGTCACGACGGCCATGCTGGTGCGGTTTGGCGAAAACGGCATCAAGACCGTCGAAGATGTCGCCGGATGCGCCACCGACGACCTGGCGGGCTGGACCGAACGCAAAGACGGCGAGACCGTCCGGCAAGCCGGCATTCTCGACGGCATGGAGCTGAGCCGCGAGGAAGCGGAAGCCCTCATCATTCGGGCGCGGGTCAAAGCAGGCTGGATCAGCGAAGCCGATCTCGCTCCTCCTGCCGCAGGCGAAGCGGCGCCGGAAGCGGCCGCGCAAACTTAGAAACTTAGAAAGGCAACCCGAATTAGCGCATGTCCACACAGCCGAACGATATCGAGCTCGACAATGGACCGCGATCGGGCGGTCTCGAGCGCTTTTGCGTCGCGACGCGGATGGTTCGGCCGGTTGAGAATTTGATCCGCTTCGTCGTCGCGCCCGACGGGCAGACGGTGCCCGATCTCAAGCGCAAACTGCCGGGCCGCGGCGTGTGGGTGACCGGCACACAAAGCGCGCTTGACTCTGCGATAAAAGGCAACGCATTTGCGCGCGGATTCAAACGCGATGTGCGGGTCTCGGCCGATCTTGTTGGCCGTACCGAGCTGTTGCTCGAAAAGGCGGCACTCGATGCGCTGGGGGTAGCGAACAAAGCGGGATTGGTCGCCGCCGGCTTTGCCAAGACCGAAACCGCGCTTGTACACGGTCGCGTCATCGCACTTCTACATGCGGCGGAAGCGGCCCTGGACGGCGTCAAGAAGCTCGATGCCGTGCGGCGTCGCAGGCCGCAGGCCGAGCGGGTTGCAATAATCGGATTTTTAAAGTCGGACCAATTGGATTTGGCACTCGACCGCCCAAATGTGGTACATGCAGCCCTACTCGCCGGACCGGTGAGCGACACGTTTCTGGCCCGTTTGCGGCGCTTGGAGCGGTTCCGAACCGGCGATCCCGGCCAAAAAGGCCCCAATGGCGGCCGGGTCGGTGCTTGTAGGTTTGGCACGACGGAATTGGAAAAGAATGACAGAGACGACGAAGAATAGCGGCGAAAAGCTGAGCGTAACTTCCGGCAAGACGCTGACGCTCAAACGCGGCGGCGTGGAGCAGGGTGTCGTCCGCCAAAGCTTTAGCCATGGCCGCAGCAAGGCGGTCGTGGTGGAGAAGGTCAAACGCCGCGTGGTCGGCCCGGGCGAAGCCAGGCCGGAACCGGCGGCGCCGGCGCCCGATCGCGGTGCCGCAGCCAAGCGGCCGGGGACGCCCGCCCGCCCCGCGGCGAGCGCCGCCTCTGCAGCGCCGTCGGCCGTTCCACCGAAATCTTCCGGCGTCGTATTGCGCACGCTCACCGAGGACGAGCGCAATGCACGCGCTCATGCACTCGCTGATGCCCGGCTGCGTGAACATGAAGAGCGCGAACGGGCCGAAGAGGAAGCTCGTGTTCGCCGCGGCCGCGAAGAGACCGAGCGAGCGGAACGGGCTGCGGCGGAGACGCGCAAGCGTGAAGAAGAAGACCGCCGCAAACATGACGAAGAGACCAGGCGTAAAGCCGACGAGGTCGCCAAGAAGCGGTTCGGCACGGATGCATTGGCCGCCGCAAAACCCAGCGCCCGCCCGGCGCTGGAGGCCGACGAAGAAGAAGCGCCGCGCGGCGCCCGGCGCGGCGCGACCGCGAGGCCCGCGGCGGCGCCCAAGCCGGCGCGCAGCGGCGGTGAAAAGCGCCGCGGCCGCCTCACGGTCGTCAATGCTTTTTCCGCCGGCGAAGAACGCGAGCGTTCCGAGGCGGCGTTCCGGCGCCGCGTGCTGCGCAAGACCGGTCATCGTGACGCGGAGCCGAAGGAAAAGATTGCGCGCGAAGTGACCATTCCGGAAACCATCACCATCCAGGAACTGGCCAACCGCATGGCCGAACGGTCGGTGGACGTCGTGCGCATCCTGATGCAGCAGGGTCACATGGCGAAGATCACCGACACGATCGACGCCGACACCGCCCAATTGATAGCCGAGGAGCTCGGCCACGCCGTCCGCCGGGTCGCGGAGGCGGACGTCGAAGAAGGGATGTTCGACGCCCCCGATGCTCCGGAAAGCCTCCAGCCGCGCGCTCCGGTCGTCACCATCATGGGCCATGTCGACCACGGCAAAACGTCGCTTCTCGACGCCATCCGCTCCACCGAAGTCGCCGCAGCGGAAGCCGGAGGCATCACCCAGCATATCGGCGCCTATCAGGTGACGTCGCCTTCGGGCGGACGCATCACCTTCATCGATACGCCGGGCCATGCCGCCTTCACGGCAATGCGCGCTCGCGGCGCCAAAGTCACCGATATCGTGGTGCTGGTCGTCGCGGCCGACGATGGCGTAATGCCGCAAACGGTTGAAGCAATTCATCACGCCAAGGCGGCGAAGGTGCCGATCATCGTCGCCATCAACAAGATCGACAAGCCCGATTCGAAACCTGAGCGCGTTCGCACGGAACTGCTGCAACACGAGATCCAGGTCGAATCGCTTGGCGGCGATGTTCTCGAACTTGAAGTATCCGCCAAGGAAAAGATCAACCTCGACAAGCTCCTCGATACGATCGCGCTGCAAGCCGAGGTCCTGGAGCTCAAGGCCAACCCCAACCGGCCGGCCGAAGGCACCGTGATCGAGGCCCGGCTCGATCGGGGACGAGGTCCCGTCGCAACCGTGCTCGTACAACGCGGCACGTTGCGGCCCGGCGATATCGTCGTCGCCGGGAGCGAATGGGGCCGCGTGCGAGCCTTGGCGTCGGACACCGGCCATTCGGTCGTCGCCGCCGGACCCTCGATGCCGGTCGGAGTGCTCGGCTTCAACGGCACGCCGGAGGCGGGCGATCGGCTCGCCGTCGTCGAGAGTGAAGCGCGCGCGCGCGAGATCACCGATTACCGCGAACGCCAGAAACGCGAAAAGATGGCGGCGCGGCAGACCGGCATGCGCGGCTCGCTCGAGCAGATGATGAATCAGCTCAAGACCGCCGGCCGCAAGGAATTTCCGCTGGTGGTCAAGGCCGACGTGCAGGGATCGATCGAAGCGATCGTCGGCGCGCTGGACAAGCTCTCCACCGACGAGGTGGCCGCGCGCGTGATCTTCGCCGGCGTCGGCGGCATTACCGAATCCGATATCACGCTGGCGGAAGCCTCCAACGCGGCGGTGATCGGCTTCAACGTCCGCGCCCATAAGGAGGCGCGCGAAGCCGCCGAGCAGGCCGGCATCGAAATTCGCTACTACGACATCATCTACAATCTCGTTGACGACGTGAAAAAGGCGATGTCGGGACTGCTCGCACCGACGCTGCGCGAAACGATGCTCGGCAATGCCGTTATTCTCGAAATCTTCAAAGTATCGAAGGTGGGCAATGTCGCGGGCTGCCGCGTGACCGACGGCACCGTGGAGCGCGGTGCCAATGTGCGGCTCATCCGCGATAGCGTCGTCGTGCACCAAGGCAAGCTGTCGCAACTCAAGCGCTTCAAGGACGACGCCCGCGAAGTCCTCTCCGGCCAGGAATGCGGCATGGCGTTCGAAAATTACCAAGACATGAAGGTCGGCGACGTCATCGAGTGCTACCGGGTCGAGAGCGTGCAACGGACGCTTTAGCGCAGGATGGCCGGGGCTTGCTCGCGGCCATCCGAACCTTGTGAAAAAGACACTCTTGTTCGCGGAAGAAAAATAAAGAAGCGATGCCCGGCGACGGATCGGGCATAACAAGCGCGAATTTGGCTAAAAGATGAGTCATAACCACCAACGCGATCAATCGATCGGAGCTTCGCAGCGGCAACTGCGCGTCGGCGAATTGATCCGCCACGAGCTGGCCGACATGCTCACGCGCGGCGAAGTTCATGATCCGGTCATCGAAACGCACATGATTACAGTACCGGAAGTGCGCATGACGGCCGATCTACGATTGGCGACGATCTACATCATGCCGCTCGGCGGCCGCGACGAAAAGCAAGTGCTTGATGCGCTGGAACGCAACAAACGATACATGCGTGGCGAGATCGCGCGGCGCGTTAACCTAAAGTTTGCACCTGAAATAAGATTTCAAATCGACGACCGATTCGCCGAAGCCGAACGGATCGAGAAGCTTTTGCGAACGCCCGTGGTTCGGCGCGACCTCGCCGGCGAGAAAGAATAATGACGAATAGCGCAAAGAGCGTTTCGCCGAACGCCCCCTCCCCCGTTGCGACCGCGGTTAGCGATCGAAGCGCGGCGCATGATGATTATGGTTTACAAACCACCAACGCGCAGATTGCTCCGCCCCCGAAGATTGGATTTGACGGCAGAGCGGCCGCGCCGGCGCCGAAGAAACAGAAGCGCGATATCCATGGCTGGCTGGTGCTCGACAAGCCGGTTGGCATGACCTCGACGCATGCGGTTTCGGTCATCAAGCATCTGTTCGCGGCAAAGCGCGTCGGCCACGCCGGAACGCTCGATCCCCTGGCGTCGGGATGTCTGCCAATTGCGCTGGGCGAAGCGACCAAGACGGTACCGTTCGTGGTGGACAGCCGCAAGACCTATCGCTTCACCGTCCAATGGGGCGAGGAGCGCGATACCGACGATGCCGAAGGCCGCGCCGTGGCGACAAGCGATAAGCGTCCGGACCGGGCCGCAATCGAGACCCTCTTGGGCCGTTTCACCGGCACGGTCGAGCAGGTGCCCCCGCGTTATTCCGCGGTGAAGCTTGGCGGCGAACGGGCCTATGATTTGGCCCGGGACGGCGAAATGGTCGAACTGACGCCCCGGCAAGTGACCATTCACCGCCTGGAGCTTGTGGAAATCCCCAATGCCGACCATGCCGTATTCACCGCAGAATGCGGCAAGGGAACCTATGTCCGCTCGCTCGCGCGGGATCTCGGCCGGGCGCTTGGAGTATGCGGCCATGTTTGCGCCCTTCGTCGCGGCCGGGTCGGGCCTTTCGGCGAGGCCGACATGATCCCCCTGGAACAGGTCCGGTCTTTGTGCCATAGAGCGGCCGCTGGCGAGGGACACTTCGCCGATACGCTCCTGCCGATCGAGACCGCGCTGGACGACATCCCGGCGCTGGCCGTGAGCCTGGCAGACGCGGCAAGGCTCCAGAGGGGTCAGGCCGTATTATTGCGCGGACGGGACGCTTCCATCATCCGCGGCATCGTTCAGGTCGCTTCGAGCGGTCAGCTCGTCGCGATTGCCGAGGTTGAACGGGGTGAAATCGTTCCCCGCCGCGGGTTTAATTTAACCGGCATCGTTGGTCGTGCCGGCAAACAAAAAGGTTGGTGACGATGTCGATAACGACTGCGCGTAAAGCGGAGCTTATCAAAACATATGCCGTTAAATCCGGCGATACCGGTTCGCCCGAGGTGCAGGTCGCACTGCTGTCCGAGCGGATCAATAATTTAACGGAACACTTCAAAAGTCACGTCAAGGACAACCATTCGCGGCGCGGGCTCTTGAAGCTCGTTTCGCAACGGCGCCAAATTCTCGACTATCTCCGGCGCACCGACGACGGTCGCTACAAGGGGCTCATCGAGCGGCTGGGTATTCGGCGTTGAAAGCTTGCGCGCGGCGAGGCCGCGTGTTCGGCGGCGCGCACGAAGCGCCCGCCATTGCCGGCAGCGAAGCTGCCAATTTGTTGGAGCGGGTTATCGCCCGTTCCTATCCAAGGAGGGTCCGAAGGCCATGGCAGGATCGCCAGACGCTGAACAGGCACTGCAACAGTGTCGCGCCGACAGCCTCTCGCCGTCTTGCTTATGGCTTTCGCACTTTCGCGAAAACCATGAAAGACAATCGCAATGTTCAATATTCATCGTGTGCAACTTGACTGGGGTGGCCGCAAACTCACGCTAGAGACCGGTAGACTCGCGCGTCAAGCCGATGGGGCGGTGTTCGCGTCCTATGGCGACACTTCAGTTCTCGCGACAGTCGTCGCGGCCAAACAACCGAAGGAAGGAATCGATTTCCTTCCGCTGACCTGCAATTATCAGGAAAAATACTACGCGGCCGGTCGCATTCCCGGCGGCTACTTCAAGCGCGAAGCTCGCCCCACCGAAAAGGAAACGCTGGTCTCGCGCCTCATCGACCGCCCGGTGCGGCCGCTATTTGCCGACGGCTGGCGTTGCGACACGCAGGTTATCGTAACCGTGCTGTCGCACGATCTGGAAAACGATCCCGACATCCTGGCGATGGTTGCGGCGTCGGCGGCGCTTACGCTGTCGGGCGTGCCGTTCATGGGACCGATCGGGGCCGCACGCGTCGGCTTCATCAACAACGAATATGTGCTCAACCCGCAAATCGACGAAATGAGCGAAAGCCAGCTCGACCTCGTCGTCGCCGGCACCCAAGACGCGGTGCTGATGGTGGAGTCGGAAGCAAAGGAACTTTCGGAAGAGATCATGCTCGGCGCGGTGATGTTCGGCCATCGGCATTTCCAGCCGGTGATCGACGCCATCATCAAACTCGCCGAGAAGGCCGCCAAGGAACCCCGCGAACTTACCTTGCCGGAAAATGCAACGCTGGAACGGGAAATGCTC
>DASPWC010000276.1:0-3884 GCA_035622055.1 Xanthobacteraceae bacterium
TGACCCAGAGATTGCCGGCGCCAATAATTCGCCGCACTGAAAATCGCTTGTAGTTCGGCTGCGCCATTCGAGACGCCTGAATTTTGTCGCGGCCGCGAATCCGCTCGCCCGATTGCGGATATTCAAGCACGGCGTCCTGGCAGTAAATTTGATGTTCGGTATCGAAATCGTTGGCGTCGGAGGCCGCCCAGTGGCGCTCCAGAGCGGCTCGAATGTTTGACTCTGTCGTCATGGCATCGCCCTCGCCTTTCGCACTCAGTCGTGCCGTTGTCGGCGTCAGAGGGTTTGAGTCCGGCCGGCGGCGAACTCTACGCGCGCTGTATAGGAACCGTCCAGAATGATGACGGCGTGAGTGTGTTAGATGGCTGCTACCGCCAGGCGAACACCGACGGGGTTGCGGGAAAATCAGCGGGTAGCGACGACGCCGGATGCGCGACAGCGGCACGATTGCATGAAATATTGCCACGGGTTTTTACTACAAGGCTAAGAGGGGTCAGCGGCGTCGGACAGGAGATCCTTTCATGTTTTCATCCTACCTTCCCATCAGTTCCGAAGGCGGCGACGTCAGCTTTCAGAACAACGTTCCCGATCCCGTCACCTCCGGAAAGGAGTTGCCGACCTTCAAGTTTGAGCTTGAAAAGTCCGAGGGACGCGTGATGGGAGGCAGCTACGGCAAGGAAGCGACCGTGCTGCAGCTGCCGATCTCCAAGGGCATCGCCGGTGTCTCGATGCGCATGGAGCCGGGACAGATGCGCGAGCTACACTGGCACGCCACCGCCGCCGAATGGGCCTTCGTCACCGAGGGCCGGGTGCGCACCACCGTCATCGATCCCGCGGGCTGCTCGGAGACCAACGAATTCGAGCCGGGCGACATCTGGTATTTCCCGCGCGGCCACGGCCACGTCATCGAGACGCTGGGCGACAGGCCCTGCCATTTCGTGCTCGTTTTCGATAACGGCTACTTTTCGGAATTCGGCACCTTCAGCATTACCGATTGGATCGGCCACGCCCCGAAGGAGCTGCTCGCAAAGAATTTCGGTCTTCCAGCTGCGACCTTCGAAAAATTCCCGAAGAAGGAGGTCTATTTCGCCAAGGGAAAAATCCCACCGGCCGTTGCTGCTCCGCCTCTCCAGGGGTGGAAGTCGCCGCCGCTCACTCACAAATATCGCTTGCTTGCCCAAAAACCGTTCGCGACCTTCGACGGCGGCATCGAGTGGCGGGCCGAGGGCTCGCAATTTCCGATTTCAACGACCATGACGGGCGTCGTGCTCGAGATGGAGGCCGGGGCCCTTCGCGAGCTGCATTGGCACCCCAACGCCGCCGAGTGGCAATACATCCTAAACGGCACGTTCAGCGTGACGATGTTTGGTTCGGGCGGACGCTGGCGCCAGGAGACGCTGAGCAAGGGCGATGTTGGCTACATTCCGCAGGGGTTCGGCCATTCCATCGAGAATATCGGCCGCGAGACGGCGCGCATCCTCATCGTTTTCAATAGCGGCCACTATCAGGCCATCGATCTTTCCCAGTGGATCGCCGGAAATCCGCCGGATGTCCTCGCGACCAACTTTTCCGTCGGCCCATCAGTGTTCGAGGCGTTTCCACGCCGCGACGTTTTCATGACCAGGTAGGCAGGCCATCAAAAGCAAACACCGGATCGGCCGCTCCTTCTGTCCACCAGTTCTCTGCCGCCGGTACGGACCGGTGATTGCAGAAGCGCATCGCTCGATCGGAATCCGAATCCCCGCATTCTCAACAATCGGTAAGAGAAACAAGAACGCCTAGTTGCCCTTCTTTAGGTCTGACTGCCGGCGCTGGCTCAGAATTGACGCACAGCGCGGCATCGCGGTGCGGAACTCACAAAAATCGTAGTAGGCACACGGAAGCGGGGGCTGTTCGAGCCCCCCGTTTTTATGCGCGCTTCGCGCTTTTGCGCCATGCCCTGCGCTTGTCCACGACCGGATTGTGGCGGCCATTGATTTGCATCAAATGGCGCACTGGCAAACTGCTCTATTTTCATAGCCAAGGTTGGGTACGAAGGAGCAGCAGCGATGAAAGTATTGAGTGCACTTGGTATCGCCGGGACCGCCGCTATTTTGTGTGCAGCTCCAGTCTCGTTTCAATGGGCGCCGGCCAAAGCGCCGTCGGTCTCCGTCGATATAGCGAACGCCCGGATTGGGCGCCCGCTGACGCCGATGAGCGTCGCCGGAGTCAATCGTCGGGTCAACCGCCGTGCCTACTATGGCGCCGCAGCAGCGGGCGCCGCCGGTTACGGACTTTATAACTACTACGGTCACGGCCGTCCGGCGTGCGGATATGCTCCCTATCCGCCGTGCTACTAGCAGATAGAGTGCCGCTAGGTCATGACAAGCACGCGCCGCCCTATCGGGCGGCGCGCCGCATTAAGTCACGCATGCGAAGCCGTCACGCTTGCGAGATGAACTTCGTGTTCAAATAGGCGGCTAGCCCTTCGATGCCGCCTTCGCTGCCGTAGCCGGATTCCTTGATGCCTCCAAACGGCGTCTCCGGCGTGGAGATGGCGATCGAGTTGACGCCAACCATGCCGGATTGCAGCGCGTCGGCGATATTGGTCGCGGTCTGCGCGGAATTGGTGAACGCATAAGAGGCGAGCCCGTAAGGCAGCGAGTTGGCGCGTTCGACGACTTCGTCGAAGGTCTTGAACGTAACGACCGGCGCCACCGGGCCGAACGGCTCTTGCGTCATGACTTTGCAGTCGTCGGGAACGTCAGTGATGACCGTCGGCTCGAAGAAATAACCCTGATTGCCGCGGCGATTGCCGCCGGCGACGATTTTGCCGCCGTGATCCCTGGCGTCGTTGACGAACGCTTCCATCGTGTCGATGCGGCGCGCATTCGCCATCGGTCCCATCGTGATGCCTTTTTCCAGACCGTCGCCGATCTTGATCGCCTTGGCATATTCGATGAACCTCGCCAGGAAACGGCTATAGACCGGCTCCTGCACGTAGAACCGCGTCGGCGAAATGCAAACCTGGCCGGCGTTGCGATATTTGAACGCCGCAATCGTTTCGGCTGACTTCTCCGGATCGGCATCGGCAAAGACCACCACCGGAGAATGGCCGCCAAGCTCCATGGTGGCGCGCTTCATGCCCTTGGCGGCGAGCGCGGCGAGGTGCTTGCCCACCGGAATCGAGCCGGTAAACGAAATCTTGCGCACATCATCTTTGGCAATGAGGTGCTCGGAAATTTCGGCAGGAACGCCGAAGACGAGGTTGAGCGCCCCGGCAGGCAGGCCCGCATCGGCGAAGCAACGCACCAACTCGACGCAAGCGCCGGGCGTTTCCTCCGACGCTTTCAGGATGAGCGAACAGCCGGCGGCGAGCGCCCCGCCGATCTTGCGCGCCGGCGTCAGCGTCGGAAAGTTCCACGGCGTGAAAGCGGCAACGATGCCGACCGGCTCCTGCACCACGATCTGGCGGACGCCTTTGCCTCGGCCCGGCACGATGCGGCCATAGGCGCGGCGGCCTTCCTCGGCGTACCACTCGATGATGTCGGCGGAGGTGATGACCTCCGCGCGCGCCTCGGGATAGACCTTGCCTTGCTCCTGAACCAGCACCTTCGAGATCGCGTCATGGCGTTCGCGTATAAGGTCGGCGGCTTTGCGCATGATCTTGGCGCGATCGTAGGCCGAGGTCGCGCGCCAGACGGCGAAACCGTTCTTGGCGGCCGCAAGCGCGGCATCGAGGTCTGCTCGACTGGCATGCGGCAAGTGAGCGAGCGGCTTTTCCGTTGCGGGATTGATCACATCCTCGCCTGGGCGGCCGTTGCCGCCGAGCCACTTACCGTCGATGAAAAGTTCAAGATTAGCGTACATGGACGTCCTCACTGTGCTCACATGGACCGCATACG
>DASPWC010000277.1:0-13546 GCA_035622055.1 Xanthobacteraceae bacterium
CGCGCGTCGAAGCCGCCGAGCGCAGCAGCGTCGTGGTCGACCTGCGCGACGCGGAAGTGGCGCGGCTCGAACTTCTCAACGAGGCGCTCGATCCCTTGTTCGCGCAGCTGCCGCCGGAGGTCGATCTTTTCGATCGCGGCATCAGCCAAGGCGAGACACCGCGGCTGTGGATCGATGCGGTGGCGCACGTCACCATGGGCCGCGACAAGCGCGGCTATCGCTTTCTGCATGATAGCCGCATCGGTCGCCACGTGCTCGCCGAGTCTCATGAAATTCCCGACATCGTGCGGGCGGTCACGACCTATATGGCGCGCCGCCTTATCGAGCGGCAGCGTGCGCTGGAAAATAATCCGGACGTGGTTTCGCGGATTGCCACCAGCGACGCGCGGCGGTACCGGCGGCGGCGCTGGCGAACGTTCGGTGCGGTGGTTCTCGGTTTCCTTAAAGGCGCCGCGACTTTGTTCGCCGCCGCGCTGCTTTTGGCCGACCGGTTGTAGAGCGCGGTACGGATTCTTTCAAAGTGCAATCGTTTCAACTTGAGTAGGCTCTGGATATTTGACGGGGCGTGATCTTTTCGGAAAACCGGTTTGCACCCCGCATCGCGTCCGGAACAGGCCTTTTTCCGGATCATGCCCTAATAGATCGTCCGCCGTTCGCATTCGCGGATCGTGCCGTTGTCACCGCGCTCGCGCGCAATCATTTCGCAGCGCCAAGCATTCCTTGCGCCATCGATGTGAAAAATATGATAGCCGGCAGAATCCTCATCGGCGTGCCGAGCGCGGGCAGAAGCAGAGGGAACTCCGACCGCCGGGATTTTTTTGCCGTCCGGTGCTTCCATCCAGTTGAGCATGCGGCGGTGATCGTGGCCATGCAGCAAAAGCTCGGTGCCCTTGGCCGCGAGCACCTCGCGGAATTTCGAGGCGTCGGTAAGCCGCCGCAGATGGCGCCGGAGCCGACTGACTGGAGGATGATGGATGAGCACGATGCGGAAATCCTCTCGCGTTTGCTCGAGCGCTTCGGCAACGCCGACAAGCTGCGTTTCGCCGAGGCGGCCTGTCGCCATGAACGGCCCCGTTGGGACGCCGGTCGAGAGTGCAATGAGTGCGATATTGCCGCGCCGGCGTATGAACGGAAAACGCTGGCGGCCGTCGTCACCGCGCATGTAGTCGCCCCAAAACGCCGCCGGCAATCCCGCGGCGCTCGCCACATAGGCGTCATGGTTGCCCGGAATGACCGTGACGTCGCCGGGGTCTCCAAGTGTCGCGAGCCATCGCTTCGCCCACGCATATTCCGCTGGCAGCGAAAGATTGACGAGATCGCCTGTCACCGCGATGTGGTCGGAATCTTGAGCCTTCACGTCGTGCGTGATTGCGTCCAATACGTCGGCACGATGAATATATTTACGGTTGCGCTGCCAATTGACGAAGCCGAGGCCGCGCTTGCCGGCGAGTTCGGAAACTCCCGGCGGCAAGGCCAAATGAAGGTCGGACAAGTGAGCCAGTGCGAACATCACGCGCCTTGTTGGCGGCCATCCATGCTCACCATATCGCAGACGCGCGATAAGAAATCACGAATTGCCGATCAGAATGCCGGCGAGAAAAACAAGTACGCCGCCGACCACCACTTGGAAAGCCGCTTGCAGAAAAGGCGTATCCATGAAACGCATTCTGATCCACGAAATGACGGCAAGCTCTACCGCTACAACGACGCAGGCAAGCGCGGTTGCGACATAGAAGTGCGGAATAAGATAGGGCAGCGCATGGCCGAGTCCGCCGATCGCGGTCATCACGCCGCAAACCGCGCCACGGACTACGGGCGCGCCGCGTCCGGTCAACGACCCGTCATCGGACAGCGCTTCGGCAAAGGCCATCGAGATTCCCGCGCCGATCGAAGCGGCGAGCCCGACGAGAAATGTCGACCAGGTGTTGCGCGTGGCAAACGCCGCGGCGAACAGCGGCGCCAGCGTCGACACCGAACCGTCCATCAAACCGGCGAGGCCGGGCTGGACGTATTGCAACATGAACATTCGCCGCGCGGTTCGGTCTTCGGCGTCGCGCGCTTTCGGGGTGATTTTTTCGCCAAGCTCGTGCGCGAGCGCCTCGTGCTTGTCTTCGGCGGCGGCAAGACGCCTGAGCAGGTCGCGCACCGAATCGTCATGCGCGCTCTGCGCGGCGCGGCGATAGAAACGCGCGGTTTCGTATTCCATCTCTTCGGCGAATTTGCGCGTGGCGTCGATTCCAAGCGTGCGGTTCAGCCAGATCGGCCGCCGCGCAACGAAGCCTTTGACGTCCTGCCGCCGGATCAGCGGGAGAAAGTCGCCGAATTTTTTCCGGTGTAGTTCGAGCAGCATGTCGCGATGCCCGATCTCCTCGACCGCCATTTTGTCGTACATTTCGGCCGTATCGGGATAGCCGGTGCGCAGCCTATCGGCGAACGAGCGATAGATGCGGCTGTCCTCGTCTTCGTTGGCTATGGCGAGCGCAAGAATCTCTTGCTCGTTCAGGTCGGCGAACCGCTTCAAGTGCTGTCCCCGCGTGAGGCGTCGTGGAAGGTAAGAAAACATATTTTAGAACTATTCTAACGAAGGATACCAGCCCGTGATTGCTCTATGCCGCTGAGCAGCATCCGCCGTCCATTCGAGCCGCTTATGCGGCGGATTTTCCACGCCTTTTGGCGATTTTCGCGCGGGCTCACGATCGGCGTTCGCGGCTTGGTCGTCGACGGCGAAGGGCGCGTTTTCCTGGTCAAGCATTCCTATATCTCGGGCTGGCATTTGCCGGGCGGCGGCGTGGAAATGGGTGAAACTCTGCTCGAGGCGCTTGAGCGCGAATTGCGCGAGGAAGGCAATATCGAGCCAAGCGAGCCGCCCGTTCTTTATGCGATCTATTTCAATCGCCGGGCATCGCCGCGCGACCATGTCGCGCTCTATGTCTTGCGCTCGTTCCGCCAGACGGCGCCGCCGCAACCGAACCGCGAAATCGTCGCGCATGGCTTCTTCGCGACGCAAGAATTGCCGGCGGATACATCGCGCGCCACGCGCGAGCGGATTGCGGAAGTTCTCGGCGGCCGGCCACCCGCGGAAATCTGGTGACGGCCGGATTGCCGCTAGCCGAAACGGCCGCGGTCGTGTGGGGCAGCAAAGTCGATCAGCGGGCCGATCGGAACGATACCTGTCGGATTCACCTGACGCTGACTTCCGTAGTAGTGCAGTTTGATTTGATCGATGCTAACCGTTTCAGCTATTCCGGCAACTTGATACAGGTCACGCATGTAGTTCCACAGATTGGGAAAGTCCGCGACGCGCCGCAAATTGCATTTGAAGTGGCTGTAGTAGACGGCGTCAAACCGCACCAGTGTTGTGAACAGCCGCCAATCCGCTTCGGTGATTTGACGCCCCGCCAGATATCGCTGCCGGGAAAGGCGCTTTTCGATGTCGTCGAATGTCGCGAAGATAGAACGGGCGGCTTCCTCGTAAGCCTCCTGGCTCGTCGCAAAACCGGCGCGATAAACGCCGTTGTTGATGTTGGGATAGATGACTTCGTTGATCGCATCGATCTCGCCACAAAGCGCGGAGGGATAATAGTCGGTGCGTACGCCGGTAAATGCGTTAAAGGCCGAATTGAACATCCGGATGATCTCGGACGATTCGTTGTTGACGATGGTTCGCCGCTTTTTGTCCCACAGCACCGGAACCGATACCCGGCCGGTGTAATGCGGATCGGCGACGAGGTAGACCTCCGCCAGCGTCGCCTTGCCGTTGGCGCTGTCGAGCGTGCCGCCGCGGGCGGTGCCGAATTCCCATCCGGTCTTGCCGTAGAGCGGTTCGGCGATTGAAACCGTAATCACGCTGTCGAGCTTCTTCAGGGTGCGGAAGATCAAGGTACGATGCGCCCAGGGGCAGGCCAGCGAAATGTAGAGGTGATAGCGCCCTGCTTCGGCGGCAAAGCCGTCTTCGCCGGAGGGACCGGCGCTGCCGTCGGGGGTGACGAAATTGCGAAACGACGCCGCCGGCCGGATGAACCGTCCTTCCTTGGTGCGGGATATGTCCTCTTGCCAGGCGCCGTTAACGAGCAAACCCATCGATGCCTCCACTGAGCGATCCGTCCAATTTAATCATTATCGGTTCTTGCGATAGTGCATGCCGGCCGCGCGCGTCGCTGCGGCTGGACCTTTGTCGAGCGAGATGGTACGCGGCGAAGCGATGAATGACATTTCGGTGAATATCCTGCCCGAGCTGCCGGATGATGCGGCGGCGATCGAACGTCTGCACGAACGCACGTTCGGCCCGGGCCGCTTCGCCAAGACCGCGTACCGCCTGCGCGAACAAGCCGATCACATTCGCGATCTGTCCTTCACCGCGCGAGTCGGTACGTTAATGGTCGGTTCGGTATGGCTTTCACCCATTCGCATCGGGGAGAGCAGGGCGCTTTTGCTCGGTCCTGTCACAGTCGAACCGGCATTTCGCGAGCGCGGACTTGGCCAGGCTTTGATTGAGCGTGCGCTCAAGGAGGCCGCTCAAAAAGGCCATCGCCTTGTCATCCTCGTCGGTGACGAGGCGTATTACGGCAAATGCGGCTTCAAGCGTATTCCCAAGGGGCGGGCGACCATGCCCGGACCAGTCGATCCGGCGCGGCTGTTGATTGCCGAATTGGCCGAAGGCGCCTTTGAAGGCGTTTCAGGCCCCATCCGGCCCGACTGAAGCTAACGTCCTTCGCGCACCCAGGTGCCGGCTACGCTGCCGAGCAGCAGCAAGAGGCCAAGCAAGCCGCTAAAGATCGGCAGAACCCCGATGCCGCGAACGACGCTCGCGTTCCGCATTTTTAGTCCGATCCAGTCGTCGCCTGCATATGTGTCGCCCGAGCGAACCGCGATGATGCGCGGCACGTTCAATCCGTTACCGTCGTCGAGCCGCCGCGCGGCGCCGCCGGTCGCATCGGTCAGCGGCGCGAGCACGTCCGTCGTCGACGTTACTTCGGCGAATTCCCGGGGATTTGCAGGGCCGATATTGACGAGCGCGTTAAGCTTGCTGTCGGTGGCGCGCCACAAACCGAGTTCGTTGACAGGTACGCTTGATTCCCAGACGCCGGGCTTGGTGGATTGCAGCTTCAATACGCGCGTCGCGCCGGAAGGCGAGGTCAGCGTCACGTCCGAGGCCTCGTCGGCCATGGTTTGTCGGTGCACCAGGAGATCGTGGCCGACTGGCGTCAGGCGCAGAGCCTCTTCTTCGAGGTCAGGCTCCTTCATCAGCCAATGGGAAAGTCTCCGTAACAGATCGAGATGTGGACCGCCGCCCTCGAAGCCTCGCGCCCACAGCCAGATATGGTCCGACAGGAGCAGAGCCACGCGGCCTTCTCCTTCGTGGGAAAGCACGAGCAAGGGTTTTTCGTCCGGACCTTGCATGATCGTGGTGCCGGTCGCGCTGCGCGTGTCGACGATGCGAAACCACTCGCTCCAACGCGGGGGATCGGCTTCGGCCCCATCGAGCCCCCGCGTTACCGGGTGGCGTTGGCCCAAATCGGTCAGCGTCGGGCGAAACCCCTCGTCAGTGACGCTGCCGCTCGGCTCCGCCGGCAATATGGCATCGAGCGGCGTGCGCCAAATGCTTGTCGGGCTCGCATAGTCGGGACCGGCGGCAACCAGGACGGCTCCGCCGTCGCGCACGTAGCGCGTGATGTTGTCGAAATAGATAATCGGCAAAACGCCCTGGCGCGCGTAGCGATCGAAGATGATCAGCTGGAAGTCGTCGATCTTTTGTTGAAACAGCTCGCGCGTCGGAAAAGCAATGAGCGAAAGTTCATTGATCGGCGTGCCGTCTTGTTTTTCCGGCGGCCGCAAGATGGTGAAGTGGACAAGGTCGACCGACGGGTCGGACTTGAGAAGATTACGCCAAGTGCGTTCGCCGGCATGAGGCTCGCCGGAGACGAGCAGAACGCGCAACTTGTCGCGCACGCCATCGATGGTGACAACGGCCCGATTGTTGACTTGGGTCAGCTCGTTGTCGAGCGGCGAGGCCTCGATTTCCACGATATTGGGCCCACCATGGGGAATTGGAATCGTGACGTCTTGTGGAACTCCGACCGGCACATTGCGCGTGTCGATGACGTCACCGTCGCGGCGCACGGTGACGAGCGCTGTTCCCTCGGAGGCGCCCTGATCCTCGACGCGGAAAGTAACAGTTTGCGGCTGGCCGACGATGCCGAAACGCGGTGCGGCGATAAGTGCGACGCGGCGATCGCGTTCGTCTGGATGTCCCGAGATGAGGGCATGAACGGGCGCTGCGAAACCGAGTGAGCCGGCTTCGGCCGGAACATCATGGACCCGCCCGTCGGTTATCATGACCACGCCGGCGATACGGTCGGACGGTACATCGGCGAGCGCCGAACCGAGCGCCGTGAACAGCCGCGTGCCGTCGGTTTCACCGTCCGCTTGGCCCGCCTCGACGACGCGCACGTCGAGGCCGGCAATACGGTGCAGTTGCTCGACCACTTTCGCGCGAGCCGTTTCGGTCTGCTGCGTGCGGTCGCCGAAGTTCTGGCTTGGGCTCTTATCGACCACGACGACCGCGACCGAGCTTAGCGGCTCGCGATCTTCCCGGGTGAGCGATGGATTAGCGAGCGCCAATACGATAAGCGCCAGGGCGAGGGCCCTGACGACGGCGCCCCGGCTTCGCGACAAGAAGAGAGGCAGCGTGAACAAGCACGCTGCGGCGATCACCGTCCATAGAACCTCGGCGCCGACGAGAGGAGCGAACGCAACACCAAGATTCAAGATTCTCTCCTGGTCCCGAAGCCTATTGGCCTAATCGCTCAAGGAGCGCCGGCACGTGTACCTGGTCGGCTTTATAGTTGCCCGTGAGCGTATACATCACGATGTTGACACCGGCGCGGAATGCCAGCTCGCGCTGGCGCGGTTCCCCGTCAACCATCGGCAGCAGCGGCTGGCCGTCGGATCGCGTCGCCCACGCGCCGGCAAAATCGTTTGATGTTATGATGATCGAAGACACGCCGTCGCCGCCGCGGGCTGGGCGGCCCGAGGCTTCCTCGCTCGTATCCGATGGCAGCGCCTCAACCCACAACTGGCCGGTATCGAAGCGCCCGGGGAAATCGCGCAGAAGGTAGAACGTCTTGGTCAGGACGTGATCGCGAGGGACCGGCTCAAGCTCCGGGATATCGAGCGACGAAAGGATTTTGCGAAGCTCGACCATGCCCGCGCTGCGCGTTTCGCCGCCCGGGCCCGCGGGCGCCACCACGGCATCGCGCGTATCGAACAGCACGGTGCCGCCGTCTTTCATGTAGGTATCGATGCGCTTGAGTGCGGCATCGGAGGGCCGCGCCGCCCCGGGTGCAATCGGCCAATAGATTAGAGGATAAAACGCAAGCTCATCGTGAGCGATGTCGAGGCCGATCGGATCGCCCGGCTCGAGCGCAGTACGTTGCGCGAGGAACAGCGTAAGGCCGGCGAGCCCGGCTTTGCTGATCGCGTCCACTTCGGCATTTCCAGTCACCACATAGGCGAGTTTGGTTTCGAGCACCGACTGCGGCACATTTGGATTCGGCGTCTCCTCCTGCGCCGTCGCGCTTGCAAGCGTCACCGCCAAAATTCCGATCAGCAGGAGCGACGCAGCCGCGGCGTGCGACTTTCGCGGCAACAGGCGCGCAATACCGCCGCCGAGGAGAAAAACAACAAGTGAGTCGAGCAGCAGCAACCCGAGCGCGGTGAGCAGAATGGGACCTCGCAAATCCAGCGGCTCGCTGGTTCGGTAGATTTCATGGCTCGCATTGGCCAGCGGTGAAAAATCAAGCGGCGCCAAGCGGTCGTTGGCAGCGAGAGTGTTCACCGCGAGAAGACTGTCGGGCGGCCCATAGAATCCCGGCGGATGGTCGGAGCTGGCGCTGCCGGAAAAATCTGTGGGCACCGGCCGCGCGGTCGGCGGCGGCGCGACAAAGCTGCCGAAACCGTCGAGCATGTGGCTCGGGGCGACCATGCTCTGCACATTCTTATTCTGAGCGTTGCCGGATTCTGCAACGGCCGCCGTGCCGGCGAGCGCGACGACGCGCTTGAGCATCTCGACGAAGGCGCCCGAAATGGGCAGGTCCGACCAGCGGGTATCTCCAGTCACATGGAACAGGACGATCAAACCCTTGCCGCGCCGCGCCGCAGTCACCAGCGGCGTTCCGTCGGCAAGCGTGGCCCACGTATTGTCGTTGAGCGCGGCGTCGGGTTCGGCGAGGACTTGCCGGCTGACGGTAACGTCATTCGGCACCGGCATGCCGTTGAATGGGCCGTCGCGGGAAAAAGCCGCGAGCGGCTGAGGTTTATCCCAGCTCAGACTGCCTCCGAGGACGCGGCCGCCGCGGCGCAGTTTGACCGGAACGAGGTCGTCCTCCGAGGCGGCCAGTCGCGGACCCGCAAACCGCACCAAAACGCCGCCATCCTCGATCCAATGCGAAAGGCGATCATGTGCATCGCCGACATTGCCGACATCGGTCAGGATCAGCATCGGCAAATTTTGATCGAGGAAATGCGTAACTGCGTCGGCTGGCGATTCGCCCTGCGCAAGACGTATGTCGGCGAACGGTTCGAGTGCGCGCTGCACATAATAGCTGGACGACAGGAGCGGTTCGGCCACGTCGGCATTCGCGCCGGAGACAATGCCCACGGTACGGCGACGCCAGCGCTTGTCGAGAAGTTGAACGGCGCCGGCGGAGTGCTCGCCCGCGATCTCGAGGCGAGCGATCTCGTTGCGCAATTCGACGGGTAGGTCGAATTTAGCCTCGGTCTCGCGGTCCGCAGCTTTGAAGTTAAATTGCGCCTCGCCAAGCGGTAGGCCCTTAAGATCGAGCGCTCGCACCGTGCCGCCGACGCCCGTATCGGCGGCTACCCGCAACACTTTGACGGTCAATGCGCCTACTGCATTGTCTGCCGCGGTCAAAGCGCGCGCGCCTTGAACGCCGCCGGCGACGATCGTCAGCGGATGCTGGCCGATCATTTGTTCCAGGCTCCTGACGAATTCCGCGCCCTTGCCGAGATCGACGCCGTCGGAGAGCCAGACCAGTTCGATGTTCTGATTTCCCGCCAGGAAGCGCGAAAGCGACGGCAAGGTCTCGGCGCGATCTACGCTATAAGGCACAGGCTTCATTTGATGCAGCCGCACCCGAGTGGAATCCGCGCTTTCGAGCGAAATGTCGCGCGGCCCCCCCGAGAGCGGTACGAGCGCCACGGCGCGGCGATCGTCCGCGGCGCGCATGATGACGTCGTCCGCGGTTCGAACGCGCGCATCCCATGTGTTCGCCGCGGTCCAGCCATCGTCGATGAGGATAGCGAACGGCGCGTTTGTTTTGGTTGCCGCAAGCGGAGGATGCCAAAGCGGACCGGCGGCGACGATGATCATAAGAGCAGCGAGCGCAAGCCGCAGCAAAGTGAGCCACCACGGCGTGCGGGAGGGTGTTTCTTCCCTGGGAGCGATTGCGAATAAGAGCCGCGTCGGCGGAAAATCGACGCGGCGAGGACGCGGCGGGATCAAGCGTAACAGCCACCAGAGCACCGGCAGTGTCAGAAGCCCGGTGAGCACCAGTGGTTCGGCAAAGCCGAGCGGGAGCGCGCCGATCATGTCGGCAACCTCAATCCGCGCATTGCACGCGAGCGCCCCAAGTCATGCAACGCGTCGGTGCCAATGCGGGCATGCAAAGCTAGCAAGAATTCGGTGGGCGGACGGTCGGTTCGATGAATGGTAAAGCTCCAGCCGAGCCGGTCGGTCTCGCCGCGGATCGCGGCGCGATGCCGCGCCAGTTCCGCGGCGTAGTCGGCCCGCCAGTTTTCCGCGCGGCCGGCGGTGATGCGCGCGCCGTTTTCCGGCTCTATGAATTCGACCCGACCCCAATACGGGAAGGATTCTTCGGCCGGATCGACGATCTGAACGACGTGGCCTTGGCTGCCGCTACCGGAGAGCTGAGCAATCGTCCGCTTCACCTCGCCGATCTCGCTCCACAGATCGGACAGCAACACGACCTCAGCGAGGGGAGAGGGCGCAAAATTCGGCGGCAGACTGGGCCGGTCGTTGCGGTCGACGACGATGGCCTGCGCGATCCGTTCGACGACATTGCGGCTGGCGGTCGGACGCATGAGTGCGGGAATTCCAACGCGCTCGCCTCCTTCGACCAAGACTTCAGCGAGCGCCAGCGTAATTACCAAGGTCCGGTACAGCTTGGTATCGCGAGCGAGCGACGAGGAGAAATACATCGACGGCGAACGATCGGGCCAAATCCACACCGTGTGTGCAGCCTCCCACTCCTGCTCACGCACGTAAAGATGGTCGTCGCGGGCAGAGCGCCGCCAATCGACGCGTGCCGCTGGCTCGCCGGACACAAAGCGCCTGTATTGCCAGAAATTCTCGCCCGGCCCGGCTCGCCGTCGGCCATGCAGGCCGTGGATCACAGTTGCGGCCACGCGCCGCGCTTCAAGAATCAACCGGGGCATGCTGGCGGCAAGCGTGTGGCCCGCGCCCACCGCGCGGTTGACGGCGGGACCGTCGTGGAATGTGCGCTGACCGGAGCGCGGATTTGAGAACGTGGGCGCGGCCGCCATTCGCCTATCCGATCCGCGCCTTGAGTCGGCCGATCACGGCTTCGATCGTTTGGCCTTCGGCCCGCGCCGTGAAGGTCAGCGCCATGCGATGCTTGAGAATGGGCTCGGCGAGGTCGATCACGTCGTCGACCGAGGGAGCGAGGCGCCCGTCAAGCAAGGCGCGAGCGCGAACCGCGAGCATCAGCGACTGGCTGGCGCGCGGGCTCGGGCCCCAGGCAATCGTTCCTTCACCGCCGTCGGCTCCCGGACGCGCCGAGCGCACGAGCGCAAGGATCGCTTCGACGACGGATTCTCCGACCGGAAGTCTTCGCACCAGGCGCTGGGCCGCCATGAGATCGTCGGCGGTCATCGCCGGTTTCGGCCGGGTTTCCTCCGAACCGGTCGTTTCGAATAGAATCCTTCGCTCGGCGTCGCGATCCGGATAAGTGACGTCGATCTCCATGAGGAAGCGATCGAGCTGGGCTTCGGGCAGCGGGTAAGTGCCTTCCTGTTCGAGCGGGTTTTGCGTGGCCAGGACGTGGAAGGGCTTGGGCAGATCGTGACGGGTGCCCGCGACCGTGACGTGCTGCTCCTGCATGGCCTGCAGGAGAGCCGATTGGGTGCGCGGACTCGCGCGATTGATTTCGTCGGCCATCAAAAGCTGGGCAAAGACTGGCCCGGAGATGAAACGGAAATTGCGCTTCCCGGCCGGAGTTTCCTCCAACACCTCGGTCCCCAAAATGTCGGACGGCATGAGATCCGGCGTGAACTGAATGCGGCGCGCATCGAGCCCAAGCACCGTGCCCATGGTGTCGACCAGCTTTGTCTTCGCCAGACCCGGTACCCCGAGGAGCAGCGCGTGGCCGCCGGAAAGTATGGTCACAAGCGCTTGCTCGACGACCTTGTCCTGACCGAATATCACCGTGCCGATCGCGGCTTTGGCAGCGCGCACGTGGCCGGCGGTCGTTTCGGCCGCCCGCACGATCATGTCTTCGATCTTTTCGAGCCCATCTCCGCCGGCAACCGGCATGGCCAACTCCTTGCGTTTAAGTCTTGTATCGGATCAGATCCGCGCCACATGGACGGACGAACGGCAGCCCATTTATAAGCTGCCCAGGCACACTAGATGCAACATATGCGCCATCTGCCCCATGCGGATTTTGCGCTGATTCGCCACCCACAGGAACACAACAGGCGCTTGACGCCGCCTGGATATGGATTGGCAAACTCGAACTCGCAATAATCATGCCGCCGCACGCTTGAGAACCCTGAAAGTCAAGGCAAACCATGGCGAAGGAAGGGCAATTTGGGCTTGAGTCGATCACAGGCGCGCTAGCGGGAAAAGGCCGGCGTGCGCCTGCGGTCGAACTATGGGACCCCCCATTTTGCGGCAATTTGGACATGCGGATCGCAGCCGATGGCACCTGGTTTTATCTCAAGACGCCGATCGTTCGGCCCGCGCTTGTCAAGCTGTTTGCTTCGGTGCTCAAGCGGGAGGGCGCCGATTACTTCCTGGTCACGCCGGTTGAGAAGTGCGGCATCCGCGTCGACGATGCGCCCTTTCTAGCCGTTGAACTGAAGCTTGAAAGTGATCCCGCCGGCCGCGTGCTCTACTTCCGGACAAATGTCGACGATTGGGTCGCCTGCGGGCCGCAGCACGTATTGCGCTTCGATCTCGAATCCGGAACCGGGGGATTGAAACCTTATCTGCACGTTCGCCGCGGCCTATGGGCGAAGGTGACGCGGACGCTATTTTTCGATCTTGTGGATCTGGGCGAGGAGCGCGAGATCGAAGGGCGAAACATGTTTGGCGTGTCGTCGATGGGCGCTTTTTTCGCGATGGCCCCCGCCGATTATGTGAAGGATTTTGCGTGAACGAGCAAGCCAACAAGTTGGACTCAACCGCAATCGGTAACTTCTTCGATCGCGCGCGGGCGCGACTTACGCTCGAAGTGCCGCAGGCTTTGACTGATCCGACAGTGGAGGGAGCGCGAGGCGATCTCGATCTCAACCCGCAAATCTGGGTGCGTGCGGGTGTCAAAGCCACCAGGCCGGCGGCGGTTCTCGTCCCGGTCATCGATCGTAGTGAGCCAACGGTCTTGTTGACGTTGCGCACCGCCGAGCTTGCAAGCCATGCCGGTCAAGTCGCGTTTCCCGGCGGCAAGATCGATCCGGCGGATCAGAGCCCGGTCGACGCCGCGCTGCGCGAAACCTCCGAGGAAACCGGTCTTGCATCCGCGCTTATCGAGCCGATCGGCTATCTGGATCTTTACCTCACATTCTCCGGCTTTCGGATTTTGCCGACCGTCGCGCGCGTCAAGCCCGAATTCACGCTGAGACTCAATTCGCGAGAGGTGACCGAGACGTTCGAAGTGCCGCTGGAATTTCTGATGACGCCGGCCAACCACCAGCGTAAGACGCGCGACTGGAATGGGCTTGCGCGCGACTACTACGCCATCCCGTTCGAGAACCGCTACATTTGGGGCATTACCGCAGGTATTCTGCGGAACCTGTATGAGCGGGTATACGCTGCATGATCCGGCCAGTTTTCACCGAGATCGCGCTGTTTCTCACGCCGTTCGCCATCTATACCGCGTATCTCGTGGCGACTCGGGTGGGAATATCGCAGCAGGCAGCGTGGACGATGCCGCGCCTTGCCGGCCTTCTGGTCGCCGCCCTCATCCTCGTCGTGGGTAGCTTTCTGTTGCTCGCGCAATTTTCCGGTGCGCCACCGGGCTCGACATATGTTCCGGCACATATCGAAGACGGTAAGCTTGTGCCGGGGACGACTCGATGACCGATCAAGCTCCGCGGGGCGATGCCGCTTCGCTTCTGCGTGGTCCGGCCGCGCGCCTGCTCGCGGCGCTCGATCGCGACGGCGAAGAAGCGCGCATTGTTGGCGGCGCTATCCGCAACACGCTGCTGCGTCTGGCCGTAAGCGAAATCGACCTTGCGACAACCGCGGTGCCGGAAGAAATCCTGC
>DASPWC010000278.1:0-9046 GCA_035622055.1 Xanthobacteraceae bacterium
CCATCGGGTGCCGGAATAGTCCGCGGAACCTCGGCGCGATAGACGGTGAGTTCGAGCGGAAAATGCGTGAAGACATGCCGGACGACGCCTCCGATTTTGCGCCACGCGATCGGTTTGCGTGCCAAAGCAAAGCGCGGCGCGGTCGCGAGCGCGCTGCTTTCATCGAAGTCGGACGACCATTGCGTCGTCGGCACTTCGGTCATGCCGCCAAGCAGTCCGCGCGCCGGCCGCGTCCGTAGAAGAAGAGAATCATCAGCCCTTCGAACGACAAAAGCCGCGCCGCGGCGTAAGAGCCCATCTCGCTTCGGCACGCGGATCGGAAATATGTCGGCGTGACCGATCGAATACGCGGCACAATTTGCGTTCCATGGACAGAGCGCACAGGCAGGCTTCTTGGGGGTGCAGATCGTCGCGCCGAGGTCCATCATCGCTTGGGCAAAATCGCCGGCGCGACGAAGTGGCGTCAAAGCGCATGTGAGCCGTGCGATCTCGGGTTTGGCGCCCGGCAGCGGCGTTGCCACGGCGTAAAGCCGCGCCGTCACACGTTCGATATTGCCGTCAATCGGCGTCGCGGCTTGATCGAAGGCGATGGCTGCGATGGCGGCCGCGGTATAGGCGCCAATCCCCGGTAATTCGCGCAAGGCGGCTTCGCTATTTGGCAATGCGCCGCGGTACCGTTCGATCACCGCACGGGCACATTGGTGCAAGTTGCGGGCACGGGCGTAATAACCCAGCCCGGCCCAGGCTTTAAGGATATCGTCGAGCGGGGCCGCGGCGAGCGCGGGCAGATCGGGCCAGCGCTTGAGGAACCGGGCATAATACGGCGCCACGGCCTTGACAGTGGTTTGCTGCAGCATGATCTCGGAGAGCCAAACCCGATAGGGATCGGAGCGCTGTCCCGCCGGCGCGCGCCAAGGCAGTGTCCGCCGATGCCGGTCGTACCAGGTGAGCAGGTCGGCGGCGTGCGGCGGGGAAGGCTTTTTGCCCTTTGGCTTGCCTGCTAGGGTCATCGTCCGACGGATGGCAGAGCGCCAGGTCATGAACAAGCCCTCTCGCCCATTGTCCAAACCGCTGCGCGAGCTTGTCGGCAAGGTCGTCGGTGACGCCTTCGCGCGGCAGGGCTTTGCATCGGCCGAATTGGTAACGCGCTGGGAGGACATCGTTGGCGCCAAAATTGCCGCGCATAGCGAGCCGATCAAGCTGAACTGGCCACGCCGCACGGACGGGGAAGAAAGCGAACCCGGCACGTTGGTCCTGCGCGTAGAAGGACCGGCCGCGGTCGAAATTCAGCATCTCGCTGGATTGATATGCGAGCGGGTCAATCGCTTCCTCGGCTGGCGTGCGGTGGGCAGGCTTGCATTCCGTCAGGCGCCGTTGCGGCGGCGCGAAAGTCGCGTCAAACGCCCCGCGGATGCCGGGATGGCGGACTTCTTTGCCAAGCGGCTGTCGGACATCGACGACGATGCGCTTAAGCAGGCCCTGGCGCGGCTCGGCACCGCTATCAAAGGACGATAAAGCCGGTCTTGCCCCCGGTCTCGGCACCCCGTCTCGGCACCCGCCGGCTTGGCACCCCGGCTTGGCACCCCGGCGCGCTAATGCCACATTGCTGCTACATCATTGCTCTGCTGTGCAGAAATTGCATCGCCCTCAAGGGAGCTAATCTTTGCTGCTCACTCGCCGCCGTCTCGCCAAAGCCACCGCGCTGTTCACCCTCGCCGGCGCCGGATTTTCCGGCCTCGTGCTGCCAACCCTGGTACGCCCAGCGCTGGCCGACGACACGCCACCATCTCCTGCCGACCTAGCTGATGGCGGCCCCGACGGCGACATTATGATCGGCTCGGATAAGGCGCCCGTAACGATAATCGAATATGCCTCGATGACGTGTCCGCACTGCGCACACTTCTCCGCGACCACATTTCCCGAGCTCCAAAAGCGCTATATCGATACCGGCAAGGTCCGTTTCACCTTGCGTGCCTTTCCGCTCGATCCGCTGGCGGCTGCCGGCTTCATGCTGGCGCGCTGCGGCGGCAAGGACAAATATATGCCGATCGTGGAAACCTTGTTTGCCAAGCAGGCCGAGTGGATCGTCAAGGAGCCGGTGCCGCCGCTTAAGCAAATCGCCAAGCAGTTTGGTCTTACCGAGGACGATTTCAATCAATGCCTGGCGAATCAGAAACTCCTCGACGACATCCAAACGGTGCGCAATCACGCCGTGGACAAGCTTGGGGTCAACTCGACGCCCACTTTCTTCATCAACGGCAAAAAGCTTGTCGGTGACGTTTCGATCGACCAGATGGCGAAGGAGATCGACCCCTATCTCAAGGAAGGATAAGGGTTTTTTCCGAAGTCCCTGGTCTGAAAAATGCGCGCCAAAAAGCTTGCCATGAGGCCCTGCGCGCGACTTTCCAGGCGTGAATGTCTGGATAAATGAGCGGGCCATGTTGCGCTCGGAGTCCGGGCGATTCATTCTCCGCGCCGGTGCGGCATCCCTCCCCTGCCCGGCAAGCGCTCGCGGCAGGAGTTGGAGGATTCCCTTGCCGCCTGGGGAAACGGACTTAAACAGCGAATGAAGCTCACGCGGCTACGCCTAATCGGCTTCAAATCCTTTGTCGAACCTACCGACTTCGAGATCGAGCCCGGCTTGACCGGTGTGGTCGGTCCGAACGGCTGCGGCAAGTCGAACCTTGTCGAGGCGGTACGCTGGGTGATGGGCGAAGCATCGTATAAGGCGATGCGCGCGGCGGAGATGGATGACGTCATATTCTCCGGCAATACCGGCCGGCCGGCGCGCAATCATGCCGAGGTCGCCGTGTCGATCGACAACAGCGACCGCAAGGCGCCCGCATCCTTCAACGACTTCGATTCGCTGGAGGTTTCGCGGCGCATCATGCGCGAGCACGGTTCGACCTTTCGGGTGAACGGCCGCGAGGTGCGGGCCCGCGATGTCGCCATGCTGTTCGCCGACGCCTCGACGGGCTCGCGCTCGCCGGCGCTCGTCCATCAAGGGCGCATCGGCGAAATTATTCAGGCGCGGCCGGATCAGCGCCGGCGCGTGCTCGAGGAAGCCGCCGGAATTTCCGGCCTCCATGCGCGCCGTCACGAAGCGGAGTTGCGCCTCAAAGGGGCCGAACAAAACCTCGCCAGGGCCGAAGACGTGATCGGCCAGCTCGCCAATCAAGTCGCCGCGCTCAAGACGCAGGCCCGCCAGGCGGTGCGTTACCGCAATATTTCATCGCAGGTGCGCCGGAACGAAGCGCTTTTGTTTCACCTGCGCTGGCTGGCCGCCCGCGGCGAGGTCGACGAAACGCAGCGCGCCATGAACGAGGCGGTTCGCGTCGTGGCGGCGCGGACCGGCGAGCAGACAAGAGCTTCGACGCTGCAAGCACAATTCGCCGCGACATTGCCAGCTTTGCGCGAGACCGAAGCCAAGGCCGCCGCCGCACTGCAGCGGCTCTTGATCGCGCACGAAACCCTTGAGCGTGAGGAAGCACGCGCCAGGGAACGGCTCACCGAGCTCGATCGCCGTATCGAGCAATTCGCCGCCGATTTGACGCGCGAGCGCGCCCTCGCTGCCGACGCCGGGGCGGCTCTCGAACGCCTCGACGCCGAAGAAAAGACGCTCCGCGAGCTCGCGCGGGAAACCGAGGCGCGGCTCAATGGCGCGAATGAGCGCGCAGCGGCTGCGGAAACAGTGCTGACCGGTTCGGAAAAGTCCTTTGCCGATCTCACCGGCACTTTGGCCGACCTCACCGCTCGCCGCAATCAGCTGCAGATGGCGCTGCGCGAACACGAGCAACGCGCGGCGCGGCTTGAGACAGAACTTTCTCAAATCGATGCCGGCCTCGCCGCGAGCGACGGCGATGCACCGGATTTATCCGCTCTCACGACCGGACTTACCGGCGCGCAGACGGCGTTGAGCGAGGCGGAAGCCGCTGCGCAAGACGCCGAAGCGGCGCATCGCGAGGCAAGAGAAAAAGTCGAGGCCGCGCGCGCACCGCTCGCCGCCGCGGAACGCACCGTGCAGCGGCTTGAAACCGAGGCCAGGACGATCGGCAAGCTGCTCGCGGTCGAAAACGAGAATCTGTGGCCGCCGGTAATGGACGTGATCACGGTTGCCGAGGGCTACGAGAAGGCGCTCGGCGCCGCGTTGGGCGACGATCTCGACGCGTCAGTCGGCTCGTCGGCGCCGATGCATTGGGCCGGCGCAGCATTCGACGCCGCCGATCCGGCGCTGCCCGCAGGCGCCGCCCCGCTTGCCGAACATATCAATGCGCCGCCCGAGCTCGCCCGCCGCCTTGCCCAGATCGGCGTGGTGGCGCGCGCCGACGGCCCACGCCTCTCCGAGGAACTCAAACCCGGCCAGCGGCTCGTTTCGCGCGAAGGCGACCTCTGGCGCTGGGACGGCTTTGCGGTGGCGGCGCACGCTCCGACCGGCGCGGCGCGGCGCCTTGCCGAGCGCGGGCGCCTGCAAATGATCGGAGCCGAGCTTGCTGCCGCCCGCACCGAAGTCGAAGCCAAACGCCGCGCGTTGGAAGCGGCCGAAGCTGCCCTGGTCGCCGCAGCGGCGGCGGAGATGCAGGCGCGCGAGTTTTGGAGGGAAGCGCAGCGCTCGACCGATTCGGCGCGCGAGGAGCATGCCGCCGCCGAGCGGGAGATCGGCCGCAACGCGGCGCGCCTCTCGGCTCTCCAGGAAGCCAAGCAACGCACAGCGGCGGCTTGGGATGAATCAAAGGCGGCGCGCAGTGAAGCCGAACAGGCGCTCGCCGCTCTCGCCGACGCGCAGGCAATCGAGAGCGAGTTAGCCGCCGTCAACGATGTGATTGCGCGCGAGCGCGCCGTCTGCGCGGAAATCCGCGGCGAGGTGCAAGCGACTGCGCGCGAAGCCCAGCTTGCCGAGCACCGGCTTTCGGCTATCGCCGCCGAACGGCAGGCCTGGACCGAACGCCAGGAAAATGCGGCCGGGCAAATAGCCACGCTCGACCGGCGCACCAGCGAGGCGGCAACCGAGCGGTCGGAGTTGACGAACGCGCCGGAAAAGTTTGCCGCCCAGCGTCAGGGCCTGATCGGCGAAATCGAAAACGCTAAGGTCGAGCGGCGGGGCGCCGCCGATCGCCTCGCGGAGGCCGAACACGCGCTTGGCGAGGCCGACAAGGTTGCCCACGCAGCGCTCGAAGCCGTCGGCGAGGCCCGCGCCGAGGCGGCCCGTGGCGAGGAGCGCTACGATTCCGCCAAACGCAGGCTTGCCGACATCGAACACGAAATCCGCGAGATCGTGCAGGTCGAGCCGGAGGGGGCGGCGGAAGTCGCCGAACTCAAGCCTGGCGCGCCGTTGCTGACAATCGCCGAAGCCGAGGGCAAAATCGAACGCATCAAGCAGGAGCGCGAGCGGCTCGGCTCGGTCAATCTCCTTGCGGAGCAGGAACTACGCGACGTCGAAGCTCAGCACGGCAAACTGATCGCCGAGCGCGACGACCTCATCGAGGCGATCAGACGGCTGCGCCAGGGAATCCACAGTCTCAATCACGAAGCGCGCGAACGGCTTCTCGCCTCGTTCCAGGTCGTCAATGAAAATTTCAAGAAGCTTTTCGCCGAACTTTTCGGCGGCGGCACTGCCGAATTGCAGCTCATCGAGCACGACGATCCGCTCGAAGCCGGGCTCGAGATCATGGCCAAACCGCCGGGCAAGAAGCCGGCGACGTTGTCGCTGCTGTCGGGCGGCGAACAAGCGCTGACGGCGCTTGCTCTAATCTTTGCCGTGTTCCTGACCAACCCGGCGCCGATCTGCATCCTCGACGAGGTCGACGCGCCGCTGGACGATTACAACGTGGAGCGGTTCTGCGATCTGCTTGATGAGATGACGCGCTCGACCGAGACTCGCTTCATCATCATCACGCACAATCCGATCACCATGGCGCGCATGAATCGCCTTTACGGCGTGACCATGGCCGAGCGCGGGGTGTCGCAGCTGGTGTCAGTCGATCTCGCCGGCGCCGTGAGATTGCGCGAAGCGAGCTAACGTAATATCCGCTCATTCGCGCGCACGCGAGCCCAAGTGGAATAAAGCATCCATCCAGCGCCGCTATGCGATAGATTAAATCGCGCGCGGACGAATCACATTCATCTCTTCAGTCGCCGCCCAGCTTGAACAGCCGTCGGGCATTGGTGCGACCGATCTTCTTGCGATCGGGCTCGCTGATCGGACAGGCATCGAACCAGCGCGCGGCGTGGTCGATGTTCTCGAATGGCCAATCGGCGGAGAACATGATGCGGTCCGAACCGAGCACCAGCATGGCGTCGATCAGCGCCGGCGTATGGAAATTGCCGGACGTCGTGACATAAAAGTGGCTGCAGAAATATTCGTACATCGGTTTCTTGGCTGGATAATTATGCCGGTTCTCGATCCACCCATTGGCGTTGTCGATCCGCCACATCGCATAAGGCAAGTTCTCGCCTAGGTGTCCGAGGACGATGTTGAGGCGCGGATGTTCGTCAAACAGGCCCGACCCCATCAGCCGCAGTGCATGGACTGCGGTTTCATGCCCGAAGGCCCAGATCGGCCCGAGCAGCCAGGAATGGCCGTCGTAAATTTTGGCGTCGCGCGGCAGCGGATTGCGGGGATGCAGGTAGAACGGCACGTCCAGCCGCTCGACGGCAGCCCAGAACGGGCGGTATTGCGGCAGGTCGTAATAAACCGCCGCCTCCTCGCCATCGCCGGTTTGGGAAAAGCCGTTGACCAGCGCGCCGCGAAAACCAAGCTCGTCGACACAGCGTTCGAGCTCCCGCCGCGCGCCGTCCGGATCCTGCATTGCCAGCGCGGCGAGGCCCTGAAAACGATCCGGCCGCTTGGCGACCTGCTCGGCAAGATAATCATTGGCCTTGCGGGCAACCTCAGTGGCACGTGCGCTGTCCGCGATCGCTTGCACCGCAGGCGCATTGAGCGACAGCAACATCATCTCGATGCCATTGTCATCCATTTCGCGCAGCCGCCGCTCCTGAATGTCCATGACGCGGCTTTTGACTTCTTGCCACACGCGCTCGGGAAAATAGCCGCGGGAATCCGAAAGCGTCTCTGGAATGGCGAAATGCTCTTCGAGTGCGATCTTGCCTTGCATGTTCCCCCTCTTCGACCGCCACAGCATCGATCCACTCGGCAGGGCCGATGATCTTAGCACGCCGTCGCAGTACGTCCGTCTTTCAGACACAGCGGATTCGCAACCTCTCGCCGCGCCTCGATGGAGACCCTATATAAAGCAGCCTTAGAATCGATCGCGGTCATCGCAGCGAAGCATCGCCGCCGATCTACGGCACAGGAGCTTGGCCATGTCCACGTCGACCGTGATCGTCCTCGCCGTCATTGTCATTGCCGTGATCTGGGCGATCGGCGTCTACAACGGCCTTGTCGCCATGCGCCAGCGCGTGAACCAGGCGTTTGCCGACATCGACGTGCAGCTGCGGCAGCGGCACGACCTCGTTCCCAATCTCGTGGAGACGGTGAAAGGCTACGCGGCGCATGAGCAGGGCACGCTCGACGAAGTGGTCAAGGCGCGCAACGCTGCCGTCGCAGCACAAGGCCCGGCCCAGCAGGCGGCTGCCGAGAACATGCTCACCGGCGCCTTGCGACAACTTTTCGCACTCGCGGAATCCTATCCCGACCTGAAGGCAAGCGCCAATTTCCAGCAATTGCAGGCCGAGCTCGCGGATCTGGAGAACAAGATCGCCGCTTCCCGGCGCTTCTTCAACAACGCCGTGCAGGAATACAATACCGGTATTCAGCGCTTTCCCGCCGCGCTGTTTGCTTCCTCCTTCGGTTTTGCGCCGAAGAGCTTTTTCGATCTCGGAGAGGATCGAGCGACGGTCAGCGAGGCGCCCGCGGTGAAGTTCTAGGTACATTTCGGGCGCAGTAATTGCCTATGGCTGCTTATGGTCTCTATAGCCACATCCGATCGAACCGGCGCCGCTCGATAGCCCTGCTGGTCGGCCTGTTTTTTCTGGTCTATGTGCTTGTCTATGCCGGTGCGCTCGCGGCAGCGGCGCTGTCGATAGACGCCGACCTCGACACGCTGATGCAAATCGCCTTGGCCGACCTCATCAAGGCGGCGCCTTTTGCGACGCTCGGCACCGCGCTGTGGATCGTGATCGCCTATTATTTTCACCAAGGCATGATCGATGCGCTGACCGGCGGGCGCGAAATCCAACGTACCGACGATCCGCGACTCTATAATATCCTGGAAAATCTCTGCATCTCGCGCGGCATTCCCATGCCGAAGCTCAAAGTGATGGATTCCGATGCGCTCAATGCCTTCGCCACCGGGATGAACGCCAAACAATATTCGATCACGGCCACGACCGGATTGCTCGATCGGCTCAGCGACGACGAAATCGAGTCGGTCCTCGGTCATGAGCTTACGCACATTCGCAACGGCGATGTCCGCATGATGGTCATCGCCGTCATTATCGCGGGCGTAGTTTCGTTTTTCGCGGAGCTGATCTTTCGGCTGTGGTTTTACAACGGCTTTGGCTTTCGCGGCTCTCGATCCGACGACCGCCGTGGCGGGGGCGCCGGTATCGCCATCCTGATCGCTATCGGGCTCCTCGTTATCGCCTATGCGCTGTCCTTCATTATCCGCCTTGCGCTGTCGCGCTCGCGAGAATTCCTCGCCGACGCGGGTTCGGTGGAACTCACCAAAAACCCCGATGCCATGATCTCGGCGCTTCGCAAGATTGAAGGGCGCGGCGAATTACCCGGCGCGACATCTGCGGTCATGGAGATGTGTGTGGATAACCCGCGTCAAGGCTTCGGTGAGTTGTTTGATACTCACCCGAGTATTGAGAGTCGTGCAACTGCGTTGGTCAAATTTGCCGGCGGCCACGATCCAGGCCCGCTTGCCTTGCCGAAGAATTTTCGCGCGAGCGACCTGAAAACGACTGATTTACAAACAGATGACTTGAACGACGATCAAACGGTCGCCAGCGGACCGTGGGGATCTGAACAAGACACACCGACTGAGCGCACCACTTCGGTTCCATCTTCCGCGCCGACGCCAGG
>DASPWC010000279.1:0-6106 GCA_035622055.1 Xanthobacteraceae bacterium
CAGCCCCGTCAAAATCGCTTGGCCAAAGCGCTCCGCGGGCAGCAACGTGCCGGTGCGCGGCGCGGGCCGCCACCACAGCAGCGAACCCACGATCGCGAGATTGGACACGGCGTTGATCCAAAACGGCGCGACGATACCGTAGGCCGAGATCGTCACTCCACCGACCGCGGGACCGAGCGCGCGCGAAATATTGACACCGACGCTGTTGGCCGCGATAGCCGGCGGCGAATCGTGCTTGGGAACGAGATAAGTCACGAGCGCTTGCCAGGCCGGCACAGTCATCGCGCCAGCTGCTCCGATCAAAAATGTGAAGAGCAGAAGATTGCCCGGCGTCGCCAAACCGAGGCCAACGATCACCGCGTAAACGGCGCTGACAGCCGTCGCGATGATTTCCACCACAATCAGGAATTTTCGTTTGTCGAAGATATCCGCCAGCGCGCCGGCGGGAATTGCGAAAAGGCAGATCGGCAGGCTGCTTGCGGCCTGCACGAGCGCGACGAGCAAAGGATCGGGATTGAGGGTGGTCATCAGCCAGCCGGATGCCGCGCTGTACATCCAGCCACCGACATTGGACACGAGCGTCGCCGTCCAGATTACGGCAAAAGCCGGATGCCGAAACGGCGCCGCGAATGACGGCGGCTGGTCTGCCGTCGTATCGGGCTTTGCATCTGATCCGTTGCGGCGCGCCGTCACCGCGACATGCTACATAAATCGCGCGGCAGCCGGCAAATGGCCGCGCCAAAATTGGCAGCTGCCCGTCGCCGGGCGGCCCATCCGCGTCGCCTGGTACGATTTCCGGAAGTTTCAGGCCATCCAGAACGGCTTATTCATTTCACGGTGCGCGTCGCAGCGCGTGACGCCGATGTCGCGCAGCGTTGCGTCGCTCAGGCCGTCCAACTCGCGGCGCGACCGCGCTCGCCGTTGCCATTCCGCGACGCGAAACTTGAGCTGATCCCAAAGACACAGGTGAGCGGCCCGGAAGGTCGTCATTGTAATGGTGCTCATGACTAACTCCGTACCCGGCTATCTACAATCCAAATCTAAGCGAACGGAGTAAGTAAGATGTGATCCGCAGCACAGTTTTGCGTTTTTAATTAAATTGCTGATTTTGCATTAGAATCTCAGTTATTTTTCGGGGCTGTTCAGCGTCGAGCAGGCAATAGGCCGCGCGCGAAATGAGCGGGCCCTCAGGCCGCCCACGATTCGGGCGTCAGCGCAATTTCGCACGTTGCCGTGACGGGCTCCGGCAAGGGACCCTCCGCAAGGTCATAGCCGATGGCCCGAAGTATTCCTGCTGCCGGACACATGGCGACGGCGAGGCGAGTATAGGGATTAAGCACCGGCTCCTGCACCCAGTCGAAATTCGCGGTCGCCCAGGCTCCATCCCAGCGATCGAGCGCTTCGCGGCGCGCGCGGCTATGATTTGCCGCGTCGTCAAAGGTACTCGTCAAGAAACGGCGACTCCCGATCCGGCCCTCCCAACCGGGGCGGCGCGGCACCCAATCGTTGGCGGCGCTGGTGTCGTTCTCGCGTGTCATGAACCCGGTCTCCGTCCGCTCGATGACGCACCGTTCTCGGAGCACGCATCCGGTCAAGACATAAATCGCCGGCCGCGCGACCGGCGTTGTCTCCAGCATGTGACGCGCGGACGAAAAATCCTCGCAAACCTCGAACACGCGCCGCAACAGCTGATCGGGCGGCATGAGATCCTCGGACCGCCAGATCGTGCGGATATTGGCCGCGACATCGTAAGAGCGGAGCCAGCGGTGTGTCGTTCGGCGGCGCATCGGCGCCTGATTGACGGCGGCCGCGAATCTAAACGGCGCGATCGCAGTCAGCGCGCCGACATAGCCGGGCCAGGTTATGCTGAAAAAATCGCCGTCCGCACCGCGCATGCGCGCCACTTCGGCATGCCGCCCGAGCCCGTGGAACGGCCAATCGAGCGTTCGGATCAGCCAGGGCTTACCGTCCTGCGCGCACGCGCGGGACGTGCAGCCCCATTGATAAGAGGCGTTGAGCAGCCACACGCCCGAAAATTCGAGCGTGCCGGCGATCTCCGCGATCTCGGGCAGATAAGGCGAGCGCGAGCGCGCAAGCCAGCGCCGCGATGCCCAATCGAGCGCTGGCACAAGCGGCATGGCGGCGCGCGGAAAAAAGCCGAGACAGGCGTTGCGCAGCGAACGGGCGCAATCGGAATTCGATTCGGCATGACGCGGCGGGCCGCCGTCGCGCAGATCGATCACTGGAATGGATGGCAATCGATTCATGGAAAGCGCTCGTGTAAACCCTGCGCCCGTTTGAACTTGGCGCCGATTGTGGCAACGATAAAGATAATCATCTAATGCGCACAACGATAACAAGCAAATTGGGAGAAAATCGGCGATGAAGCCCAAGTCGACGCGGCGGATCGTGACAGGCCATGATTCGCAAAGCAAAGCCGTCGTGCTGTTCGACAGCCCGCTGCAAGCGAAGCAGCGCAGCGCGGGCTGCAACGGCATAACGCTCCTGTGGGTGACGGGCGAATTTCCGGTCGATGCCTCAGACTCCGCCGATCGTTCGCAAACCCAAGTCGGGGTCCCCCCGGCCGGCGAGGGAACAGTGTTCCGCATCGTCGATTTTGCGCCGATTCCGCCGCATGCGGCACCAGTCGATCACGAACAGATACTTCGCGCGATGGGCATCGACTCGGCGACGCAGGGCTACGCGCGCCATGCCAACACGCACCGGACAAGAACGATCGACTACGCCATCGTCCTCGAAGGCGAAATCGACATGCTGCTCGACGATAGCGCAATTCACGTGAAAGCCGGCGACGTCTGCAACAGGCGACCAATCATGCCTGGGTGAATAACGGCACCGAACCATGCCGCATCGCCTTCATCCTCATCGACGCAAAGACGCCGCCCGCGTGGCAGAAGGACTGGAAACCCTAAAGCGCAATGGCTTCAAGTTGAAAATCGTGCAAAAGATCGAAGCTATTCAGCGGCCTGCTGCGCACTGTGGAACAGCGGTATGATGCGCGTGCGTTCGCCGGCCTTGGCCACGATAACGTGGTCTTCAGGCACTCCTAGCCAGTCGTCGTCGTGGTCGAATGGCTCCGAAACGATGACGATGCCGCGCTCGGTCTCCCGGTAATAAAGCGTATTGGCGTGATCGTTCACGGCGTATCGGAATGCGTAGAGATCACATCCGTCCGTGAGAGCGGCGGTGAAGCGCAGCCGATCTCCCGGTTCGCTTGCCGTGACGAAGCCGGTCAGTGTGGCGAGCGTTCGCTTCGCCGCCGCGACCGGATCGTCGAGGCCGGCGCCCAAGATCGCCAGAAAGATCGCCTCCGAATCGGTCGTGCCGATGCGAGAGGGATAAAGTTCGTCGGGAATGAGCGATTCGACCTGGCGGCGCCACCGGCTCCAATTACCGAGAAAGCCGTTGTGCATGAACAGCCATTTGCCGCAGGCGAACGGATGGCAATTCGCCCTCGTAATGGCCGTACCGGTTGCGGCGCGGACGTGGGCGAAGAACAAACGGGACTGCAAGTGACGGCACAGGTAGCGCAAGTTCTCGTCCGACCACGCCGGCCGGATTTCGCGATACAGGCCCGGCTCCGGATGCTGACCGTACCAGCCGAGCCCGAATCCGTCGCCGTTGATGCTGGCGGTGGATTCTAGCGCGTGGATACTCTGCGAGATCAGAGAATGATCGGGCTCGGTGACGTAGTGCTCGAGCGCCGTGGTCTCACCGCGATATGCGATCCAGCGGCACATTGCGAGCCTCTGCCAACGGTTCAAACCTCATGCCACCAGTGTGGCATCTCTAATCCATCGAGTCACCCTGCGTAACGCGATTTTCTCTCCGTAGCATTGATTTTCGGCGAAGATGCCCAGTTGAGAATCCGCCGAAGTTCCCTCCACAAGGATCGCCCGGCAATGTTGCAGCTGTTCCTTGCAGCCAAACGCATCGGCGTCGGCCGTGGTCATTTCAAGAACGTGGTCGAGCAGTTCGTCCACGCCGACAGCGCCGGAGCGGGTTACGAACGTACCCTGCGCCCCGAGCCGTTGTGCGCGCCATTTGTTCTCCACCGCGATCGCCCGATCGACGGTATCGAGCTCGGCATTGTGCCCGGGATGCCGGCAAAGGAAACGCGCCAGCACGCGGTAGAGCGTCGCGATCGCGATCCCGTCGTCGAGCCGCGTGCAACAATCGGGCGCGCGCATTTCCAGCGTGGGATATTTAAGCGACGGCCGGATAGCCCACCACAGATGACTGGCGTCCTGGATCGCTCCGGACCGTACCATGGCATCCACATAGGCCTCGTACTCGACGTCGGTCCGGAACTGCTCGGGCAGGCCGGTGCGGGGCAGTTCATCGTAGGCGGCAAGACGGTAGCCCTTCAGCCCTGTCGCGTGGCCTTGCCAGAACGGCGACGACGTAGAAAGCGCAATAAACAAGGGAGCGTAAGGCAGCATGCGGCTCATCACATCGACGCGTCGCGATGGGTCGGGAAACTGAACATGCACGTGCATGCCGCACAGCATGTTGCGCTGACCGATCATTTGCAGATCGTCCATGACCCGCGCGTAGCGGTCTTTCGGGCTTTGCACCGACTCCCGCCATTGCGCCAGCGGATGCGTTCCACAGGCTAATATCGACAGGCCGTGTTCGGCGGCGGCGGCCGCCGCGCTAAGCCGCAATTGCTGAAGCTCAAACCGCGCCGCGTCGGCGGAACTGTGCGGCTTGGTGGCGACCTCGATCTGCGCTTGGAGGAATTCGCGGCCCACATGACCGGTCGTGAGGCCATTGGCGGCCTGAAAAAGCGAATCGGGAGTCTCGGCCGCGACCTCGAGCGTGTCGCTATCCGCAAGAAAATATTCTTCCTCGATGCCAAACTGAAACAGGTCGTCGGGCACAAAAATGCCCGCCTCTCGCTCGGGAGGAACGAGAGTGCGAATGTGAAGCCGCCGTTCGAGGGGATCGAATCGAAATTCCATGCTTGTAGCCCCTTGCTTGGTGGTCTCCTCGAATCCACTACGCATGCCGCACGTCGACCGGTCCCGGATCGACAAAATCCCAGGGGTCCGCGATAACGCGCGGCGACACGCCAAGTTCCTCAGCCGAGGTCAACGTTGCAGCCAAACGCGGCCGCCTGTGGCCGGCAAGATGCCGTTTTTCAGGCCAACAGGCGGCGAACCGCCGCGGTCCAGGCGTCCAGCTTTCGCGCACGCAGCGCCGCGTCCATGTGCGGCTCAAATCGCCGCTCCAGCCGCCAGTGATTCGCGAAGCGATCGGGCTCGGGGAAAAAACCCACCTGCAATCCCGCCAGATAGGCCGCGCCGAGCGCGGTGGTTTCCTTGATCTGCGGCCGATCCACCGTGCTGCCGAGCAGGTCGGCGAGGCGCTGCATCGTCCAGTCGGAGTTCGCCATGCCGCCGTCGACGCGCAACGTTTTCAAAGCATTTGCGGCGCCGCGCCAATCGGCCTTCATCGCGGCTAGAAGGTCCACCGTTTGAAAGCACACGCTCTCGAGCGCAGCTTGCGCGAGTTCGCGCGGCCCGGTTGCGCGCGTCAAGCCGAACAGCGCGCCGCGGGCCTCCGGTCGCCAGTGTGGCGCCCCCAATCCGACAAAGGCCGGAACCAGCACGACCTCCTGCGTCGGATCCGCCGCCTGGGCGAGCGCTCCGGTCTCCTCGGCGGTTGCTATGATCCTTAAATTGTCGCGCAGCCATTGTACCGCGGCGCCGGCGACGAAGATCGAGCCTTCAAGGGCGTAGCTGCGTTCGCCGCCCAGTTGATAGGCGACGGTTGCGACAAGCTTGTTGTTGGATACCGCCGGCTTGCCCCCGGTATTGAGAAGCACGAAGCACCCAGTGCCGTAAGTGGCCTTCACCATTCCCGGCGTGAAACAAGCCTGTCCGATCAGGGCGGCCTGCTGATCGCCGGCGATGCCGCAGATCGGAATCGCGCCGCCGAACAAGTCGGGGGCCGTCGTCCCGAACGCCGCGGAAGAATCGCGGACCTCCGGCAAGACGGAGCGAGGGACGCCGAGCATGGCGAGGAGCCGATCGTCCCAACGCCCGGCGTGGATATCGTAGAGGAGAGTACGGGAAGCGTT
>DASPWC010000280.1:0-4790 GCA_035622055.1 Xanthobacteraceae bacterium
GGCGCGTTTGCGCCGCCGGGCTCCGGAACCGCGGTCGGCATCGGCTGCTTCATCTGCGAGGGTGCGAGCTGATCGTCGGTATCGAGATCCGGATTGGTCGGATAGGTTTTGCGCGCCTGTGCAGCCGCCGGCCCGGCTGCGGCCAGTGCGAACGACACGAGAGCGGCCAAACAAAAGGCCATACCAAGGCCCACGCCGATCAATCCTCTACGCATCAACGCCTCCCAGGCTTCGGTGCTGCGGTTTCATTGTATCCCGGCTAAGGCCGCGCGGCGCGCGGCTTGGCGCCGCATATTCTTTATGGAATTTGCTGCGGCCGCAACGTTCTTGAAGACTTACCGTTCGGCTTGGGTTCGCGCTAAAGCGTCTCGATGAACTGCACCATTTGACGCCGCTGATCGGCAGTGGGAAGGAGGCCGCGCATGGCGCCGAGGTTTTCGATCATATGCGAAGCGTTGGCGCTGCCTGGAATGACCGCAGTCACTCTCGGGTCGCCCAATAGATATTTGAGAAAGAATTGCGCCCAGCTTCCGGCAAACGCGGAAGCCCAATCGGGGAGCTCCTTGCCGCGCACGGCCCGGAATAAGCGTCCACGGCCAAGCGGCACGGCAGTCAGCACGGCACAGTGGTTGTCCGCTGCCAGCGGCAGAATACGCTGCTCGGCTTCCCGGTCGTCTATGGAATAGTCGATTTGTACGAAGTCGGGTTTTTCGCGCGCTAAGACGGCCTCGGCGGCGGGAAACGTGCCGTGATAGGTCGTTGTGATGCCGACATAGCGGCACAGGTCCTGTGCCTTCCATTCTTTAAAGGCGGCGAGAGATTGTTGCGGATCGCTGACATTGTGCAGCTGAAGGAGATCGACCTTCTCGGTGCGCAATCGGTTCAACGAGCGCTTCAATTCCGCCGCATCGGGAGATTCGAGCTTGGTTGCAATGAACAATTTACTGCGCAGACCGGCGGGTGCGGTCACGTCGCCGATCACGCGCTCGGCGTCGCCGTAGGTGGAGGCCGTGTCGATGAGCGTGCCGCCCTGATCGACCAGCGCTTGAATTACCGCGCTTGCCTTCTGGCGGGTCGTCGCGTCGTCGCTGTCGAAGACCTCGGCGGTGCCGAGGCCGACGGCGGGGAGGGGCTCGCCGCTTACCGGGATCGCGCGTGTAAGAGGCGCCGAGGAGGATTGGGCGAAAGCGGAGGCGATCGCGGCGTGCGCCGCTAACGCCGCCGCCGGCAACAGTGCGAGTTGACGCCGCGTAAATGCTGTCATCTCATTGTCCCAATGCCGCACCCGTTTCCACAACCTTGACGCGGCGTTCCTGCGCCCGGCCCAAAGTCACCGACAATATGAACCAGACAACCGAAACCGGTGCGGCGATAAGGGCGATCGCGCCGAGTTTCAGGCCGACCGCCTGAAAACTATCGAAAACCCAACCGTAAAGCGCATCCGAACCGCGATAAATGACCACGTCGATCAAGTTCTTGGCTTTGTATTTTTCTTCGCGACCGAGCACGGTATAGAGAACCTGGCGGGCCGGGGTGGCGACGGCGAAGTGCATCCACCGCTGAACGATCTGAACGACCAGCACGAGCGTCAGCGTCGGGACCAGGAAGATAGCGAGAAAGCCGATCAAATAAATCATCGGCAGCGCCGCGGCGGCGGCGCCGGTGCCAAAGCGCCTGAGCAGTTGCCCGGTGGCAAAGATTTGGGTTGCCAGCGTGAGCAAGTTCACCACGAAATCCATTGAAGCGAAAATGCGGGTTTGCGCACCGGCGCCCTGCACCTCGGCTGCCACCAAATGGATTTGCTCGAAATAAAGCATCGTCGCGCAGAACGATTGCAAACTGATCCACGCGGCGATGCCGAGCAGATAGGGCGAACGAAATAGCTCGGGGAGTGCCGCGAACGCGCTGCCGCCAAGACGTTCACCAAGGCGCTGTGGGCTCTCAAGCTCGCGTTCATGCACCGTCGTGGCATGTTCGAGCCGCCGGGCGCAGAACACCGCGGCCTCAATCAAAATCATGGCAACGACCAGCAGATTGATCGGGTCAAATACCGCCGACAACCAGATTGTGATGACCGGACCAAGCAGCGCGCCGGCGGTGCCGCCGGCGCCAATGAAGCCGAACAGCCTTTTGCTCTGGTCCGCCGTGAACAAGTCGGCCATGAACGACCAGAACACCGCAACAGCGAATAGGCTGAATACCGCGACCCATACATAGAACACGCGTGCGATTATCGCGGTATCGACGTGCAGCGTGAGCAAAAGCCAAAACAAGGCGAGGTTGGCAACGAAAAAGTGGTAAACGATCGGGATAAACCGCGCACGCGGCAGTTTCGCCACTAGCGCGCCGTAGAGCGGTTGCGCGACGAGCAGCGTGACGAATGTAGCGGTGAACAACCATGGCAGATTGCGCACGCCGCCGGTAATGGCCATCTGATCGCGCAGCGGGCGAAGCACGTAATATCCCGCAAGCAACGTGAAAAAATAGGCGAATGACCATAGCGCCGCGGCGCGCTCTTGTGGCGTCGCCGGCACGGCACGAGCTATCCAGCGTTGCAGGTTTTCGCCTGCGCCGGTCCTTTGTCCCGTTGTCTCGGCGGTCATTGCGCCAATGAGAGCTTCTGCTTCAGTTCGGCCGCGCTGACCTGCAGCCCGTAACCGGGCGCGCCGCGCTGGAACAGCTTGGCGTCGGCGAGCTTGCCGACGACGACCGGATCGAAACCCGCGTCTCGCACCAATCCCGCCGCTACGCGCACTGCCTCCGCATCATCGCCGGCAATCGGCACCGCGAGCCTCGGATCGGGGCGGTTCGCCTCCTTGGCAAATACCATGTAGGAAATGGTGTTGAAGGCGCGAACGAGCCGGGTCCCCGGCAGATATTTCTGTGACGTAACGCCGATGCCGTTGTCCTCGACTTCATCGGCGATCGCGCCATCACGCGTCGCGACTGCGTTGCAAGTGTCGAGCACGATTTTGCCCTTCAGTTGAGCCCCATAATCCCGTCCGATCTGCGGCAGCGCGCCGTAGGGTACGGTGAGCAGAAGCACGTCGCCGAATGCAATGGCTTGTTCGACCGTACCGACCTGCGCCAGTGGACCGAGATTTGCGACCATTTCCTTGAGCTCTTCGGGATGTCGAGACGAGAACAAGACTTTGTGGCCGTCCTTGACCCACAATCCGCCGATCGTGCTGCCGATATGACCGGCGCCAATGGTGCCGATCGGCATCTTGCTGCCGGTCTGCGCCCGCCCATTTGCGGGCCATTGAGACGCGCCCAACATGAGGGCGCCGCCAAGCGCCAATAATGCGCGGCGGTCGCGATCGACGGTGTCATGCTTTGCCATGGAAACTCCTCGAGTTCAGCCCCAGAATCTTAGCAAGGCTCGGACGGAACTGCGATATTCGTGAGCGACTGCATAGTCGGCATGCATGTAATGCGCAACTCTCGCCGGCGCGCTTGGCTCACTTGAATGTTAGTCGTGTGTGCTAACCGGACTTCCGGGGCCGCTCGTGGGGGAACCGCTGTTACCACGAGCAGCGATCATAGGAATCGCGGCCGTTCAAATATGAACCGTTGGCGTGATACAAAAAAATTTAAGTCGGTTGCAGATGTCACGCCTCGTGGTTCCGACCGGCTACCTCTCGAAAGAAGGAAGCGCTCAGCTTGGGTGTCCTTTTCAAGGATGGATAGTCAACATAGATAAGTCCGAATCGCGTTCCGTAGCCGGCGGTCCACTCGAAATTGTCCATCGAACTCCAATGGAAGTAACCTCGTACCGGAATCCCTTCGGCGGTCGCGCGTTGCAGCTGAGCCAGATAGCCACGCAAGAACATAATCCGATCGGTGTCGTAAACGATCCCATCAGCCGCCGGGTCGTCGGCCGCGCCGCAACCATTCTCCGTGATGTAGATGTCCTTGACGCTCCAAAGCTTCGCCAGATGGCGCGGCGCCCAATAGAGCGATTCAGGTCCGATGAAATGCCAGGGCGATGCCATGCGCGGATGCGATTTGGAAAACTTTAGCGCCTCATATCCCGGCGCCGCATCGATGGCTCGCACGTATTGGGGGACGTAAACGTTTATTCCAACGAAATCGAGTGGGCTACTGATGACCTTCAGGTCCTCCGGCGAAAATTTGGGAACATTCGCTTCGGCGGATGCCAGGAAGGCATCGGTGTAGCGCCCTTCCAGTATTACGGTGAGATAGCCCGCATTGGTTTCTCGGGTATAGCTTTCGGCAGCCGCGATGTGCTGCGGCGTCTCGATGACAGGAACGCCCGCGGCGATGTTTTCTGCCGGTCCGACCTTCGTTCCTTGCCGCGCCTTTGCGCGGATCGCCTGGACCGCGAGACCGTGGCCGAGCACCGCGTGATGCCGGAGCTGATTGAGGCGCGCGGGCGGTAGCTTGAGTCCGGGCGCAAACGAACCAGCGCCATAGCCCAATTCCACAAAGGTGGTGAACTCATTGATCGTGAAGAAATGTCTGATCCGGTCGCTGAGCCTTTCCGCGACATACCCACTGTAATCTGCAAAAGCGTTCCCCGTGTCGCGGGATTCCCAGCCGCCCCAGCGGTCCTGTAACGTTTGCGGCAAATCCCAATGATAGAGCGTGGCGAAGGGTTCTATGCCGCTTGCCAGAAGCTCGTCCGCCAGACGGCTGTAGAAATCGAGACCTTTGGGATTGGGCGCGCCAGTGCCTTCCGGAAAGATGCGCGGCCAGGAGATGGAGAAGCGGTAGGCCCTGGCCCCCAAAGTCTTGATGAGCTGAACGTCTTCCCTGTACCGATGGTA
>DASPWC010000281.1:0-2204 GCA_035622055.1 Xanthobacteraceae bacterium
TTCGATCGTGTATTTGTAGCTGTTCTCGGTGTGAATTGTTTCGCCGAGCCGGAAGCCGATCGTCTTGCCGTTCACGCGCACTTTCTGCCGCTTCAGACTCGCCAGATGCATCTCGATCCGGTTGTGGATGCGATTGTAGCAAGCGTGATGTTCGAAGGCAGCGAGATCGAAATTCGCGCTTAGTTCGCGATTGATGCGAGCAAGAAGATTGAGATTGAATTTCGCTGTCACCCCTTCCGCGTCGTTATAGGCGGGGCACAAAATCGCCGGGTCCTTGATCAGATCGACCCCGATCACCAGCAGCGCGCGTTCGCCAAGCGTATCGCCGGCATGGCGCAGGAATCTTGCCGCTTCGTGCGGTTCGAAATTACCGATCGTCGATCCCGGAAAGAACCCGACTCGCGGCAGCTTTGCGATCGGCGCAGGAATCCTGAAGCCTTGCGTGAAGTCGGCGACGATCGGGTATACCGCAAGGCGCGGAAACTCGCGCCGTAATTGCGCCGCGTCCTGCTGCAGAAAGTCGCCGGAAATATCGACCGGGACATAAGCTTCCACCGTGGCGGCGGCGCCGAGCAGAATGCGCGCCTTTTTGCTCGAGCCGGCGCCGAACTCGACCAACACGCATGTCGGTGGAAACAGCGAGGCGATTGCGGGGGCGTTTTCACGTAGCAATGCAAGCTCGCATCGCGTCGGATAGTATTCGGGCAATTGCGTGATGCGCTCGAACAACGCCGAGCCGGCCAGATCGTAAAAATATTTTGGCGGCAGCCGTTTCGGTTTGGCGGTGAGGCCGGCGATAACATCGGCGGCGAATTGAGACGAAGTGTCGGTGATTGGTGCCGCGCGTAACGCGGTCTGCGCAACTGTTGTCATGGCAATACTCGGTGACGCTTTTCAATCTTGATATTCCGCCTGCCGCAATCCGGTGAATTGCCAGCGGGCGGTCGGGTAAAAGAAATTGCGATAGGTGGTGCGCGAATGGCTGGCCGGCGTGGCCAGCGAGGAGCCGCGCAATACCATTTGATTGATCATGAATTTGCCGTTGTATTCGCCAAGCGCGCCCGGGACGGCCCTGTACCCCGGATAGGCCAAGTAAGCGCTTCTTGTCCATTGCCAAACAATACCGAATGGATCGGCGATGAGATCGTTTTCCGCCGCCACCTCCCACTCCGCTTCCGTCGGCAGATCCTTGCCAGACCAGCGAGCGAATGCGTCGGCTTCGTAATAGCTGACGTGACAGACCGGCAGCGCCGGGTCGATCGGGCGCAATCCGCCAAGCGTCATCGCAAACCACGCGCCGTCGATTTTGCGCCAGTAGCCCGGCGCGCTCCAACCCTGCGCCTCAGCAACCGCCCAGCCGTCCGACAACCATAATGTCGGCGTTGCATAGCCGCCTTGCTGCATGAATTTGAACCACTCGCCATTGGTCACGAGCGACGTGGAAAGCCGGACCGGCCGCAGCAAGACCTGATGTGCTGGCCGCTCATTGTCGAAGCAGAATGTGTCGTCGCCGTGCCCGATTGTATGAACTCCGCCAAGCGGCGCGCCTGCCCCCGCACCTTCGGTTGGCTGCGGCCACTGCCACTGCGGATCGTAGGCCGGATCGGTTTCGTTCACGGAAAAGGCGTGCAGGATGTCGGTGAGCAACAATTCCTGATGCTGCTGCTCGTGATGCAATCCGATCTCAACGATCGGGTTCAGCCGATCAAGGTTCGGCGCGGTTTCGATCAACCGCTCTACAGCGTCGTCCACGCAACGACGATAGGCGGTAATTTCGTCAGCGCTCGGCCGCGTGATCAAGCCACGCTGGGATCGCGCGTGGCGAGGACCGGCGGACACGTAGTAAGAATTATAGAGATAGGAGAACCGCTCATCGAAGGGGCGGTAGCTCTCGACGTGCGGCCGAAGCAGAAACTGCTCAAAGAACCACGTGACATGCGCCCGGTGCCATTTGGTCGGACTCGCGTCGGCCATCGATTGCACGACTTGATCTTCGGCGGAGAGCCGAGCGGCGCGGCGCTCGGTCTCGGCCCGCACCGAACGGTATGCGTTCAGCCAAAATCGCCGCGGCTCCTCCGACGGCTTGTCAGACTCGGCATTCTTACCTGCTATAGGACTAGCCCGATCAGCGAGCCGCAAGCGGGTCGAGGCAACGGAGCCTGGCATATCAATTTCCGCGAAGGGCGGGGAATAACGAAGGTTTC
>DASPWC010000282.1:0-5426 GCA_035622055.1 Xanthobacteraceae bacterium
GCCTACGAGTACGAGCACGGCAAGCTCGCCATCGACGTAATCAACGGCAGCCCGTTATTGCGCGAGTGGGTGGACGATGCGCGCGCGACGCCGCAAGACCTGGACGCGTTGGCGACACCAGATGAGCGGGCGTGGTCGAACGAGCGGCAAGGACTGCTGCGTTGAATAAGCGATGGGCCGTACACCAGCCCTGCCTGGGGAATGGGATCCTAATGACGAATTGGCGCCGGTGCGATGAAATCAGATGAAATCCCCGTACTTGCCATGCCGGTTCGCCCGCATGGGCGGCGGAATTTTCGTGAGTTCCTCCGCCTCATACGCGACAATACGCTCGCGACCTATCCGCCGGAGGCGTTCGGCGAGGATATCGTCGCCGGCCGGCTGTTGTGGCGGCGCAGGTTCATCGTCAATGAACCGAATGCCATTCGCCACGTGTTGCTCGACAATGCGGCCAATTACACCAAATCGGAACTGACGCGCCGGCTTCTCGAACCAGGGCTTGGGCGCGGACTGTTAACGAGCGAAGGAGAGACTTGGCGCCACCATAGGCGAATCATGGCGCCGGCTTTCGACCCGCGCAGCATGGAAGCCTATGCGCCGATCATGACCGACGTCACCGGCGATCTCTTGGCGCGGTGGGACGCGCTGCCCGCTTCGAGCGAGGTCGATGCAGGTGCGGCGATGATGCACACAACGCTGCACATCATATCGCGAACGATGTTTTCGGCGGATTCCGACGAGATCGTCGATGTCGTGGAACGAAGCGTCGAGCAATATCAGAGGAATGTCCGGCCGAGCCTGTTCGATTTGCTCGGCCTGCCGGCATGGTTCGCCAAGTTCTTTTCGCCGCGCCGGCGGGAGGCCGCCGCTTTCGACGAGTTCGACCGGGCGGTCGATCGGCTGCTTAACACCCGCTCTTGCGAATTGCGTGGCGAACGCAGGGATCTTTTGGCGCGGCTCGTTGCCGCGCGCGATGCCGAAACCGACCGCGGCATGAGCGCCAAGGAAGTGCGCGATGAGGTGGTCACGATTTTCATGGCTGGACACGAGACCACCGCGCAGGCGCTGACCTGGACATGGTATCTGCTTTCACTGCATCCGGCGGCGGAGGCCAAGCTGCACGACGAATTGAATGCTGTCCTCGGTGGCCGGACTCCGCGCTACGAAGATATTGCCGCGCTGCGCTACACGCGGATGGTGATCGAGGAGGCGATGCGGCTCTATCCGCCCGCCCACACCATGGCGCGCGAGCCTATTGCGACCGACTACATTCTCGGTCATCGCATTCCGGCGGGAGCCATCGTCCTGATTGTTCCCTGGCTCCTGCATCGAAAAGCGTCGTTGTGGGAACAACCGCATCGGTTCATTCCGGAACGTTTTGCCGTCGATCCTCCACGCTTCACCTATATTCCGTTCGGCGCCGGTCAGCGCATTTGCATCGGCGCCGCGTTTGCGATGACGGAAGCGGTCCTGATTCTGGCCATGATCGCGCAGCGCTATCGGTTACGTCTGAAGACCGGCTATCCGGTCGAACCCCAAGGCCTCATCACCTTGCGGCCGCGCTATGGGCTGCAAATGTTCTTGGAGCGGTTGCGCTGAAATCATCCGGAATCGCCATGCGTCGCGCCTGCAATTTTCCGTTGCCGGCACCGCCGGCAACCTCCAAACTCACCAGGCTAGACCGCCCCAGAAACGTCCCCAAACAATTCAACGACCGATCCAATGACCCGTCAAAATCCCGATGAAGCCAGGACTGCGGCGAATGCCGCCGCCGCGAGCGAGTTCTACAATCTCCACGAAATCGTGCGCAAAGCACGCGCGAATCTCAACCAGAACGATTGGGACTACATCGTCGGCGGCACTGAGACCGAAACGACGCTACGGCGCAATCGGATGGCGCTGGACTCGATTGCGCTTCGGCCGCGCGTCTTGCGCGATGTGAGCAAGGTGGATTCCTCGGTCGAAGTGTTCGGTCACAAATTGCGGCTGCCGGTCGTGCTTTGCCCGGTCGGCTCGCTGGAAAGCTTTCATCGCGGCGGGGCCGAGCCGGTGGTCAGGGCGGCGGCGGAATTCGGCGTCGCTCACATGCTCAGCTCAGTGTGCGAGCCGGGCCTGGAGGAAGTCGCCAAGGCGGCGCCGAATGCACTGCGCATGTTCCAGCTCTATGTGCGCGGCGACGCCGCTTGGGCCGATGGCCATGTCGAGCGCGCGATCAAAAACAATTATTCCGTATTTTGCCTCACGGTCGACACCGCCCATTACAGCCGGCGTGAGCGCGATCTCGCCAAGCGCCACGTCACCGCCGGACGCCGCCGCGTGCAAGGACGCGATTTTCAGATGGCGCTCGATTGGCGCACCGTCGAGCGCATGAAAAGCAAATTCAACATCCCGCTCGCTATCAAAGGCATCGGCACCGCTGAAGACGCCAAGATCGCGCTCGATCACGGCGTCGAGATCGTTTATGTCTCCAATCACGGCGGCCGTCAGCTCGATCACGGCCGCGGCTCGGCGGACGTATTGCCCGAAGTGGCCGAGGCCGTTGCGGGCCGCGCCAAGATCATCGTCGATGGCGGTTTCTGCCGCGGCACCGATATAATCAAAGCGCTCGCGCTTGGCGCCGATCTGGTCGGGCTCGGCCGCATGCAGTGTTACGGATTGGCGGCAGCCGGCCAGGCGGGCATCGTGCGGATGCTGGAAATTCTGGAAGACGAAACAGCGCGGGCGCTCGGGCTGCTCGGCGTGACAAGTTTCGGCAAGCTCGACCGGTCCTATCTTCATCCGGCGGCGCCGGCCAATGCGCCCCATGTGCTCTCGGCCTTCCCGCTCTGGGAGGTCGAGCCGTATCGCTATTAGGGCACGATCGGGAAAAAGCCTGCGCCGGACATGATCCGGTGCGGAAGCCGGTTTTCCGAAAACACTACGCCCCGGCAAACATCTCGAGCCGCAATCGATTCAGTTTGAAACAATTGCGCTTTGGCTTCAGCTAATTGACGAGCCGGTATGCCAGCCAGAAAACCATTATCCATGCCGTCGTCCAGCACGCTGCGGTGGCTGCGATGATCGGCAGGGAAATAGCGATGGTTCGAGTTTTGGCCATCTTTTCTTCGCGCATTGAATTCACCCCGCGCATGACTAGATAGCGTGCATTAGGCCAGGCTGGGCGGCACATCATCCCCCGACTGGCCGCCCAGCCATTAGAAGCCTAAGTGAGGCAACAAACTTCAAGCCCCCGAGCAAATATTCTGCTTGGGGTCCTTTTTTGTGGCGATGATGTGCCTCACTTTGAGATTGTCCTTAATTGTTGCCTCTCGGTCACACGTGGACTAATGGCCGGTAAGTAAAGAGAAATTCGAAACAACCAATCAATCATCGCGGAGCGCAACGAATCATTGCCGCGAGCATTGCAGCACGATCCGGAAAAATTTCGGACTCGATCCGGGTGCAAACCGGTTTTTCGAAAAGATCTCGCCCATCAAAAAGCCCAAAGCCCGGACTGACTCAATTTGAAACGGACTGTGCAATGAACGAATCATTCGGCCGCTTGGGCCTTGCGCTCGGGCTGGGCGATCGCACCCGACGCGAGCAGGGCCTCGATTGCGGCTTCGCTAATTCCCGCCTCGCGTAGAATTTCGATGCTGTGCTCGCCGAGCCGCGGCTGCAAGCGCGCGTTGGCCGCGCCGCTGTCGCCAAAGCGCACCGGCTGATCGGCGAACAGAATCTCGCCTTTGCTGGTATGCGTCGCGCGCCTGAAGAAGCCACGCGCGCATACGGCTTGATGGCCGAAACCAAGCCGTTCGATCTTTTGCGGCCGCATCGAATGAACGAAGACGTCCGCGGCGGCAGCCTGTTTGAGGTCGAGCACGAGCGAGCGCTTGCCGCGGTTTAGTCCCATGAACAGCGCCGCCATGTCAGGCGAGCGCGCGGGACCGGTATAGCGTGTGGCATCGCCGTCCAGGCTCAATCTTGATCACTTCGGTGCCCATGTCGGCGAAAGTCTGCGTGGGCCAGCGGGCCGGCCACCACCGACGTCAAGTCGAGGATACGGATACCGGCCAAGGGTCCAGTCATCGAGAGCTCCTCGTCGCGATCAAAGGTGTGCATCGAGGCCGCGCGCGGCGACGATTTCGCCGACCTGATCGCTGCGCGTGCCGTGGGCGTGGAGGAGGGCGTCGATATCGCGCGTTCGTTCGACGGCGCTGCGCTCGCCCTTGGGCTTGAGTTGCGCGGATAGATAGGCGCCTTGCTGCCGCGCCAGCGCCACCATATCGCGGCCGAACGGCAGTTGCATGCTTTCAAAGCGGGCGAGGCCGCGTTCGACGTCGCCGCCGCAATCGTCGAGACAATCGGCCAGGACGGCGGCATCGATGGCGGCCTTGGTTGCGCCCGCGCCGACATGTGGGCGCGCGACGAAGGCGGCATCGCCGGCGAGCGCCGCGCGGCCGAACACGAGCGCCGGCGATTCAAGATCGAAGATCGGCTGAAAGAACGGATCGCTCTGCAGGAAGATTTCCGCGATTTGCGGCGCGAGCAGTGTTTTCGCGTCGTCCTTGACGCGCGCGATAACGCCCCGGCGGATCAGCGGGGGCGGAATCCCGCCGGCATGGCGATGGCCGCTGCCATCTGTGCACATATCGGCAAGCGTCCGTGGATCCACCGGCCGGTACCAGACGATGTTGTAGCCGCGGCGGCCGGCCGCGGTATCGTTGTTGCGACCCGGCACCGGATAACCGAGCAGTTGCTCGCCTTCGGGCAGGCAAAACGTGTAGAGCTCGAAAATCTCGCGGTGAATTTCGGGCGGCACCTGTGCCTCGTCGAGTACCGCGCGCCAGGCAACATAGCCGGCATAAAGCGGCTCGGTCTGAGGCAGGAATTGCTCGCGTACCGTCGAGCGGATACCGTCGGCCCCCACCAGCAAATCGCCGGTCTCGCGCATGCCGTCCGCAAATACCGCGGTTACACTGGCGCCGTCCTGTTCGACGCGATGAAGGTTTTTGCCGAGACGATAGTCGCGTCCGGGCAGGGCCTCGCGGAGCGCCTGGTAGAGGCGCGGCCAGCCGCTCATGGTGCGCGATGTCGCTCGCTCGACGATTATTTTCCCGGCGCGATCGAGACAGACGACTTTCGGCACCTTGATGCCCATCGTCTCGTCGAAGGCGACGCCGGCGCGGCGGAGGATCGCGATGAGCGGCGGATGAGTGCCGAGACCGACGCCGCGGCCGGTAAGCTCCTCCTCGTTCCGTTCGAAGACGACCGCACTCCAGCCGGCGCTACGAAGAAGGTGCGCGGCGAAAAGGCCGCCTAACGATCCGCCGATGATCAGTGCGCGGCGCGCATCGTTCTTCACGGCATGGCCCAGGACAGGCTGTCGTGTCCCGGCTTGTAGTCGGTATTGGTTTGCGCCGGATTGCGGTTGACGAGGGGGCGGC
>DASPWC010000283.1:0-4029 GCA_035622055.1 Xanthobacteraceae bacterium
TTGGGTGCCGATCCGGTATCTGAACAAAGGATTTGCGCAGTCGACTTTGGCCGGCTTTTATCGCCTTGCGCGCGTCGGCTTGGTGACGCCGTTGCACGACGGAATGAATCTCGTGGCCAAGGAATACATCGCGGCCCAAAATCCCGCCGATCCCGGCGTGCTGATCCTGTCCCAGTTTGCCGGCGCCGCGAAAGAACTCGACGCCGCGCTGCTCGTGAACCCGTACGACATCAACGGCATAGCGCGAAACATCTCGCGCGCCTTGGTCATGTCGGCCGACGAACGCCGCGAGCGCTGGCAGACGATGATCGCGAAACTGAAATCGAGACCGATCCAGGCCTGGTTCTCGGATTTCGTGGCCGCGCTCGCAGAGACCCGCCGCACCGCGCCGCTCCGCTCCAGCGCGACAGTCCTCAGATTTTCCGACAGCCGTGGCGGACGAACGGCGATTTCGCGCTGACAACCCCCGGCCAAGCACCGTTAGTGCGCCTCTCCCGAGGCGGTTTGACGTAACGAAATCGCCCACGCGGTCGTGTTTAGACCTGCTTATTTCAGCGGTTTCCACGTCTGAGCCGCGCGGCGTGACCCGAGTTCCTCAACGTCCATATTGATCGAAACCAGTGCAGATCCTCGCAACCGATGTGCCGACTCGGCTCGACCGCCTTCCTTGGGCCCGTTTTCATACGTTGGTTGTCATCGCTCTCGGGATCACCTGGATACTCGACGGACTTGAAGTGACCCTGGCTGGCTCGCTGGCGGGGGCATTCAAACAAAGCTTGCATTTTAGCGATGCCGAGGTCGGCATGGCAGCAAGCGCCTACGTCACCGGAGCCGTGCTCGGCGCACTCTTTTTTGGTTGGCTTACCGACCGGCTCGGCCGCAGGAAACTTTTTTTCATGACAATCGTCGTCTATTTGGTCGCGACCGCGGCGACGGCAACGTCCTGGAACGTGGCGACGTTCGCGCTGTTTCGCTTCTTCACCGGCGCGGGAATTGGAGGGGAGTACGCGGCGATCAACTCCGCGATCCAGGAATTGACGCCCGCGCGGGTGCGAGGCTGGACGGATCTCGTCATCAACGGCAGCTTTTGGCTGGGCGCGGCGATTGGCGCCGCGAGTTCAATCGTGTTACTCGACCCGGCGGTTATCAGCCCCGATATCGGCTGGCGCTTGGCGTTTTTGATCGGCGCCGCGCTCGCGCTGTCCGTCTTTCTCATGCGCTTCTGGATTCCGGAGAGTCCGCGCTGGCTTATGACCCACGGTCGCGTCAAGGAAGCCGAAGCGATCGTGGACGACATAGACGAACAGTTGCGCCGGAGCGGTCACGATCTTCCGCCGGCCAAGCTGCCTCGCATGCGACTACGCATCCGAGGCCATACTTCGCTTCTCGAAGTCGCACGAACTCTGTTGCGAGAGCATCGCCAACGTACGCTCGTCGGACTCTGTCTGATGGCGGCGCAAGCATTCTTTTACAACGCGATCTTCTTCACCTACGCGCTGATATTGACCGACTTTTACGGCGTCCCGTCGGATCGGGTCGGCTGGCATATCCTGCCTTTTGCCGCCGGGAATTTTCTCGGGCCGTTATTGCTGGGGCGGTTGTTCGATACCGTCGGCCGCAGGCCGATGATCGCCTTCACCTACGCGATATCCGGCGTCCTGCTTGCCGTGGTCGGCTACCTCTTTCTGCGGGACGCGCTATCCGCGGCATCGCAAACGATCGGCTGGACGGTCATCTTTTTCTTCGCCTCGTCGGCGGCGAGTTCAGCCTATCTCACCGTGAGCGAGACATTTCCGCTCGAGATCCGCGCGCTTGCCATCGCGATATTCTACGCCATAGGCACCGGCATCGGCGGCATTGTCGGCCCGCTTTTCTTCGGCGAATTGATCCAAAGCGGCTCGCGCGCGAGCGTATTCATCGGCTACCTGTCGGGATCCGTGCTGATGCTCTTGGCGGCATTGGTGGCGAGCCGCTGGGCGGTCGCCGCCGAATGCAAGCCGCTCGAAACGGTGGCGCCTCCGCTCGCTGCGGTCGATTGACGTTCCACCGGCCGGCGCAATCGCTTCGCATTGAACCGATTGCTGCTAGGTTTTTGACGGGCCATGATGTTTTTCGGAAAACCGGTTTCCACTTTTCCGGATCGTGCCCCAAGCGTCATTTCGGCCAAATGACGGTTTCCGCGGGCATTTTCGTGGAACCCCGGTCCGTTTGGCTCGTTTGCTTACGCATGGGACTTTTTTGTTCGTCCGCCGGCGAGCTCCCCCGTTATGGCAACCGAAGTTCCTTCCGTTTACCGAATTGCTCCGCACTCCACGCGATCGTTACGCCAAGACGATATAGACATGTTGTGTATCGAGACAATTCGCACTTTGGCGATTGACGCGGTTCAAAAAGCGCAATCGGGGCATGCCGGAACCCCGATGGGGATTGCCCCGGTCGCATATACATTGTGGCAAGATTTCCTTCGCTACGACCCGAACGATCCGCGCTGGCCGAACCGCGACCGTTTCGTGCTTTCCGCCGGTCACGCATCGATGCTGCTCTACGCGCTCTTGCACCTCGCGCGCGTGCGGCGCCTCGACGGATCGCGCATAACTCAAAAGGCCGCGGTCAGCCTCGACGACATCAAGAGCTTCCGCCAGCTTGACAGCGTGACGCCGGGTCATCCGGAATACGGCCGCACGACCGGCGTCGAAGCGACTACGGGTCCGCTCGGTCAAGGTTGCGGTGACAGTGTCGGCATGGCGATTGCGTCGCGCTGGCTCGGCACCCGTTACAACCGTCCGCAATTCACTCTGTTCGACTTCGACGTCTACGTGATCTGCAGCGACGGCGATATGATGGAAGGCGTGGCAAGCGAAGCAGCGTCGCTCGCCGGACATCTCGGCCTGTCGAATCTGTGTTGGATCTACGATAGCAACACAGTCACCATCGAGGGGCACACCGAGCTTGCTTTCAGCGAGGATGTCGAAAGCCGCTTCAGGGGCTATCGCTGGAACGTGTTGCGCGTTCGCGACGCCAACGACACCGCGGCGGTGTCGGGCGCGCTGCAAACATTCCGCCGCACCGACAATCGTCCGACCCTTATTATCGTCGACAGCATCATCGGCTACGGCGCGCCGCACAAGGAAAATACCGCAGCCGCCCACAGCGATCCGCTCGGCGAGGAGGAAGTGCGGCTGGCCAAGCGCTTCTATGGCTGGCCCGAAGACGCGCAATTTTTGGTACCCGATGGCGTCTACGACCGCTTCGACAGCGGCATCGGCAGGCGCGGGTGTGAGCTGCGGGAGAATTGGACCAAAACTTTTGCCGCCTACGAACGGGCTGAACCGCGAGCCGCCCATGAAATCGCGCTGCTTCTGGCCGGCGAACTTCCGGCAAAATGGGACGCGGACTTGCCGACCTTCGCCGCCGACGATAAAGGCATGGCGACCCGCGATTCGTCCGGCAAGGTCCTCAACGCGATTGCCGAACGCGTGCCCTGGCTGATCGGCGGTTCGGCCGACCTCGCCCCTTCGACGAAAACCAAGTTCGATAACGCCGAACCGATCGAGCCTTACAGTTTGGGCGGGCGTACTATGCATTTCGGGGTGCGCGAGCACGCCATGGGTGCGGTGGTCAACGGCTTGGTATTGTCCAAACTGCGGGCATTCGGTGCGACCTTTTTGACCTTCAGCGACTATATGCGCCCCGCCATCCGGCTTGCGGCGCTGATGGAGCTCCCGGTCTTCTACATTTTCACGCACGATTCGATCGGCCTCGGTGAGGACGGCCCGACGCATCAGCCGATCGAGCAGCTCGTCGCGCTTCGCGCGATTCCGAATATGATCGTGCTGCGCCCAGCCGACGCCAACGAAGTGAGCGAGGCCTACAAAGTCATTTTTGGCTTGAAGAGCGAGCCTGCCTGTCTCGTTCTAAGCCGCCAGAAACTGCCGGTATTCGATCGCAGCCGTTACGCCCCGGCTTCGGGCCTCGCGCGCGGCGCTTATGTCATGGCCGACGCCGAGAACGGCGACCCGAAGGTCATCC
>DASPWC010000284.1:0-14306 GCA_035622055.1 Xanthobacteraceae bacterium
CGTTGGCTTGAGCTTGCGGCACAGCAAGGACTGGCGCCGGCGCAGTTCCGTCTTGGCAGCTTCTACGAAAAAGGCATTGGCGTGAAGAAAGACCTTGCCCAGGCACGCGCGCTCTATCTTGCGGCCGCCGACAAGGGCAACGCCAAGGCGATGCATAACCTTGCCGTGCTTTATGCCGAAGGTATCAACGGTCCGAGCGACTATCGTAGCGCGGCGCTATGGTTCCGTGAGGCCGCCGATCACGGCATTGTCGACAGCCAATACAACCTTGCGATCCTTTACGAGCGCGGATCCGGCGAACAGCAAAATTACGCCGAAGCATACAGGTGGTTTTCGCTCGCCGCCAACGAAGGCGATCGCGAATCGGCGGCCAAGCGCGACGAAATCGCGTCGCAACTCGATCAGCAAACGCTGGACGAGGTAGACCTCGCCGTGCGGCAATGGAAACCGGAGCCCCAGCCTGACGACGCCGTCAACGTCAAAACGCCTCCCGGCGGCTGGGACGTGGCGAAACGCGTCGCAAAGGCCAAGGTACCGCTGCCGACCGCCAGGCCCGCGATGCCGAAATCGATAGTCAAATAAGCCTCAATCCGACAAACAGCGTGCCGCGGGAATGGCATAGAGCTGTCGATCCCCGAGCAAGTGGGCGGTGAACGATAACGCCCTGAATAAAGCGACGACGGCGCGATCGCGTATGTTAAGACCGCCGGCGTAGGCGCCGAAGGCCGGCATCACCAAACGTTTGCCGTCGCCGGCAAAGCAGCGACGGCTGACACCGCGACCCCGACGCGCGACGCGCGCGAGCGGATGCAGATGGCCGGCGATCTCGCCGTCGCAATGCCGCGCCGAAGGTTCGTGCCGGAAAATCAGCGAACCAATCGATGCCGCCTCGGCGAAGCGGCCCCCGATATCGCGGGGCGGGGAGGGATCGTGATTGCCGGCGATCCACAGCCAATCCCGGCCGCGCTGCAGCGCGGCAAGCGACGCGCGCGAGACCTCCGCCATGCGCGCCTGGCCGCCACCGTCATGAAAACTGTCGCCCAGCGCGATGACCAAACCGGGCCTATAGCGATCGATCAGTTTGGCCAGCCGAGCCAAGGTTGTGGCCGTATCGTACGGCGGCAACAATACCCCGCGCGCGGCAAACGCCGATCCTTTTTCAAGATGAAGGTCGGCGACAGTGAGCAACTTTTCGTCAGGCCAATAGAGCGCGCCGGCGGGATCGGCGACGAGCGTGGCACCTGCCATGGCGAGCACGTAGTCTTTGTCACGCTCGGCAACGGAAAGTTTGGCATGAGAGACACGACGGATCGGGGTCACCGCGACAGGCATGGCACCTCCCCGCCTCGCTTGCAGCGATCCAGCGACGTCCTTGCCGATGACGCGTCCGCACTGCCCGTCACTGCATCGCCTCCCTCACCAGATCAGCCTCGGTTTCGGCAAGAAGGGCATCCGCCGCCTCGCCGTAAACCTGTTCGCGTCCGATCTCGAGAATGACGGGTACCGCGAGCGGTGAGACATGGTCGAGCGCTTTATGGATGATTCGGCCCTTGATGCGCGAGAGCATTTCTCCGAGTCGGCGGACGTCAAGCAACCCGGTCGCGGCGTCGGCCCGCGCGGCGCGCAACAGAACGTGGTCGGGTTGATGACTGCGCAATACATCGTAGACGAGGTCGGTGGAGATTGTCAGTTGCCGGCGCGATTTCTCCTGGCCGGGAAAACGCCGCTCGATTAAACCGGCGATGATCGCGCAATTACGAAACGTGCGCTTCATCAGCGCGGACTCGGCAAGCCACGCCTCCAGATCGTCGCCGAGTATGTCCTCGTCGAACAAGGCGCCGAGCGAGAATTCGCCGCGCGCCAGTCGCTGCGCGATATCGCCGAGGCCCCACACCGCAAGAGCGTATTCGTTGGCGACGAATCCCAAGGGCTTCAATCGCGCACGCTCCAGGCGGCGTGTCAGCAGCATGCCGAGCGTCTGGTGCGCGAGCCTGCCTTCGAATGGGTAGCACACCAGATAGTGCTTATTGGCGCGCGGAAAGGTTTCCACGAGCAACTCACGCCGGCCCGGCACTTTCGACCGCCATTTTTGGATTTCAAGCCATTCGCGCACTTGCGCGGGCAACGCGCGCCAGGCCTGCGGATCGGAAATTATCGCGCGAACGCGGTCGGCGAGATAGGTCGACAGCGAGAATTTGCCGCCTTCGTAGGCCGGCACTTTGGGATCTTCGGCGACCGCGCGGGAGACGTAAACTTCGTCCTCGACCAAAGCCTCGTATTTGAGGATTTCGCCGGCAAATACGAACGTGTCGCCGGGCACCAGCGTCTCGATGAAATATTCCTCGACCTCGCCGAGCAGGCGGCCGCCGCGCGGGATCATCTTCGATGCGCGCGAGCGAACGAGCCGCACCTTCAACACATCGGCTTCGACAATGGTGCCGACATTGAGCCGGTAGCGTTGCGCGACAAGAGGATGCGTGATGCGCCAGCGGCCGTCCTTGCCTTGGAGGATGCGCGCAAAACGCTCATAGGCCTTGAGCGCATAGCCGCCGGTCGCGACAAAATCGACGACCGCGTCGAAGTCGGCGCGGGTCAAAGCCGAATAGGGCGCCGCCGCCTTGATCTCGCGATAGAGTTCGTCGGCGAGAAAAGGCTCGCCACAGGCGCAGCCAAGGACGTGCTGGGCCAGCACATCGAGCGCGCCCGTCCGCGACGGCGGCGTGTCCTGCGCATTCGCCGCAATCGCATCGATGGCGGCACGGCATTCCAAAACTTCGAAGCGGTTGGCCGGAACGAGCACTCCCCTCGATGGCTCGTCCATGCGGTGATTGGCGCGACCGATCCGCTGCAGCAGCCGGGATGCGCCTTTCGGCGCGCCCACATTGACCACGAGATCGACGTCCCCCCAATCCACTCCGAGGTCGAGGGACGAGGTGCATACGACGGCGCGCAGGCGGCCGCTCGCCATCGCGGCTTCGACTTTGCGGCGCTGCGCCACGTCGAGCGAGCCGTGATGAAGCGCGATCGCCAGATTGTCGTCGTTAAGGTGCCAGAGATCCTGGAAAATTCCTTCGGCTTGGCTGCGCGTATTGACGAAAACAAGCGTGGTGCGGTGTCTCTTGATCAGCTCGTAGAGTTCACCGAGCGCGTAACGCGCCGAATGGCCGGCCCAGGGCAGGCGTTCATCGCTGTCCAGCATCGTGACCTGCGGCGCCGCGCCGCCCTCCGCCAGGATCAGATCCGCGCGCGCCTGGAGCTCATTTTGCGGCACCATGAAGCGGCGCAGGTCGTCCGGCTCGGCGACGGTGGCCGACAGACCGATGTTGGTCAGCGAAGGCGCGAGCCGAAACAAGCGGGCGAGGCCGAGCGACAGCAATTCACCGCGTTTCGAGGTCACCAGCGCATGTAGTTCATCGAGAATGACGCGCTTTAGTCCGCCGAACAAATAAGGCGCGTCGGCGGACGAGAGCAACAGCGCGAGCTGCTCCGGCGTCGTCAACAGCATATCCGGCGGATCGCGCCGCTGCCGCTGGCGCTTTGCCGGCGGCGTATCGCCGGTCCGCGTCTCAATGCGGATCGGTAGGCCCATTTCGGCAATCGGCGTTTCGAGATTCCGCGCGATATCGACGGCGAGCGCCTTCAACGGCGAAATATAGAGCGTGTGTAGACCGCCAGCGCGGCGCACGTCGCGGCCGATGGACAAGGGCCGCCTCTGCGGCGACCCCTCGGCGCCAGACGGGAGAAAGGCGGATAGCGGGCGGGTCGCGCGCGTTGCCGCGTCACTCAATTCCACGAGACTCGGCAGAAAGCCGGCGAGCGTCTTGCCGCCGCCGGTTGGCGCGATCAACAAGACCGAAGACCCAGCTTGCGCCTTCGCCAAGAGATCGAGCTGGTGCATTCGCGGTTGCCAGCCGCGGCGGGCGAACCAGCGCACGAATCGCTCCGGGAGGAGCGGTGTGTTCCTGTCGAGCAGAGTCACCGCGATAGCGTAACCGGCTACGCGACCGGCCGTCGAGCAAAACTCCGGACTTTCGGTCGTGAAGTTTACGCGCTTGCGACGACCACTAGGCCTCGCACCGGGACACCCTTCTCGTTGCGAACCGCACTCTTTTCGAGTCTGAGAAGCTTAAAGCCGGCCCCCGCCACGGCATTGCGCAAATACGCCTCGCCATAGGCGAAGCGCAGCGTCGGCAAAAGTTCGACGCCGGCGCCGGAATGCGTTTCCACCGTGAAGGCGAGAACCCCTCTCGTCGCGATCACGCCTCCGACAGCGGCGATGATCGCCGCAAGATCGTTGACATAGACAAAAACATCGGCGGCGATAACGAGATCGTATTTCGCGCCACCGGCGATCTCATCGGCGAGGAAGGTCGACAAATTGCCGACGACGAGAAGATCGTACAGTTCCTTCGCTCGCGCGCGCGCAACCATCGCTGACGACAGATCGACTCCAACGAGGTGCGCGGCAAAGGGACGAAATTCCGCTCCGGCCAATCCGGTGCCGCAGCCCAGATCGAGCAGCGTCTCGAATCGCATCGGCCGTCCAAAACCATGCAGCGCCGACTTCACTGCCTCGCAAAGAATCGCCGGGCCACGATAATGCAACTGCTCGGTCAGTGCGGCGTCGTAGCGTTCGGCATATTGGTCGAACAGCCGGCGCAGATAGAATTCGGTCATCGCGGGAGCCGCGTCGCCGGCTCCGAGCCGCGCCAGCTGCAAGCGCGCGCCTTGGTAATCATTCGGGTCGGCGCGGCTTGCTTCGGTGAAGGCCGCCACGGCGCCTTGCCGGTCGCCGAGACGGTCGCGGGTGGCGCCGAGTGCGAACCATGCGGCGGCAAAATCCGGTACGGCCGAAACGGTTTGCGCCAGAAGATCCGCCGCCGCGGAGAAGTCGCCGCGGGAGGCGAATTCCATCGCCGCATTGTAGCGGCGATCGGCAATTAGATCGCCGGAGGAAACAAAGAGCGGACCGGTATCGGTCATCACAAGAGCTCGCGCCGCCGTCGATTATGGTTAACGATCAGGGCCGCGCCTCGCTGCGCCGAAAAGGGAAATCCGTTTACATTCGGTTGTGTTTGAATTGCCACAGCGCTGCAATTTCTTTGCATGCGCGGGACAATACGTAGTGCCCGGTCTTTCCAACAGGTGTTAGTTATGTTTGAGATCATATTCAGGGTTGGGGAGCATCATGTTGCGTCGTTTGTTTGCTGTCGCCGCCTCTTCATTGGCTTTTGCCCAGATCGCGTACGCCGCGGATATTCCTCTCAAGGCGCCACCACCGCCGCCAGCGCCGCTCTGGAGTTGGACCGGCTTTTACGTCGGCGGCGACATCGGCGAAAAATAGATGCACGATAAATGGACGGATACCTCGTTGTTTGATGGCAGCGGGCCACTGCCGGGTTTCAATTCTCTCCCCATCGATCCCTCTTCGCCAAGGATTTACGACACCTGGGGTGTGCGCGCGGGCGGCTATGTCGGTTACAATTGGTAGTTTAGCCCGACGTGGGTGGCCGGTGTGAAAGGTGATGCGGCTTGGGCGAATGACAACCAGACGCAACTCGGTTTGCCGGGTTGTACGTCTCCGGCCGGTTGGGTCTCAGGCGTGGCTCCGACGCCCGTCGGCCCTCCGTTTGGCGGTGATGCGGCCAACGTGAAGATACTCTGGGACGCGAGCGCACGGGGCCGCAATGCGGCCCTTATTTCTTTTCACCGCATTGTTTAACCGAGGGCGGCAACACAATTGCCCCAGCCATAACGCAGGGCACGACACTGGTGGGGTGGACCGTAGGGGCTGGCCTAGAGCACCAACGTATGGGGAAATTGGCTATTGCGGACGGAATATCGCTTCTCCGATTTTGGATCGTGCAACTTAAATTTCGCGTTCCTTCCCCCTGCTACCGCTTCAGTAACTCCATATACACGAACCTTTTCAAGGTTGGCCCTGGATATAGGTTCTAGCTCGCCGCCACCGCGACCGCGGCGAACCCAGCTTTGCGTGCATCATTGCGGCGGATCAGCCGCCACGGGCGAGCCGCGAACCCCGCAAGTCGCCATTAGGACGCGCCATCGCCTTCTAGGGCCATCACTAATTGTTTGATTTTGCTGGCGCCCACGAGGCACTCGAAAGGCCGCCTAGCACGACTATCTACCACGCGTGACGCGCCCGGAAGACATACTGGTACCCTCGCCGTCCGGCGTTTGCTGCAAGCTCGGCGGATTCCACATCGATCCGACGCGGCCGGTGGAGCGCGCAGTGATCACGCATGCCCATTCCGACCACGCCCGCGCCGGACACGGCGCCGTGCTGGCGACGCAGGAGACGCTCGATCTCATGCGGCTGCGTTACGGCGAGAATTTTGCCGGCATGACTCAGGCCATGGCGTACGGCGAAAGCGTGAACCTCGACGGCACCAAGATCACATTGCACCCGGCGGGTCATGTGCTCGGCTCAGCCCAGGTCGCCGTCGAGGCAAATGGCCTGCGCGTCGTGGCTTCCGGAGACTACAAAAACGTCGCCGATCCGACCTGCGCGCCTTTCGAGCTTATTCGTTGCGACCTTTTCATCACCGAAGCGACGTTCGCACTGCCGGTTTTTCACCACGGCGATCCCGATGCCGAGATCGGCAAGCTTTTGCATTCGCTCACGCTATTTCCCGAGCGCGCGCATCTCGTCGGCGCCTATGCGATTGGCAAGGCGCAGCGGGTGATCGCGCTTCTGCGCGAAGCTGGCTATCGCGCACCGATCTATCTGCACGGCGCAATGCAGGCTGTCACCGATTATTATGTCAAGCGTGGCGGCGCGCTTGGCGAGCTACGGCTCGCGCGCGGCGCCGGCAAGACCGATCTCGCCGGGACGATCACGCTCTGTCCGCCGTCGGCCTTGAATGATCTTTGGACCCGGCGATTTCCCGATCCGCTTGCCGCATTCGCCTCCGGCTGGATGCGAGTGCGCGCTCGTGCGCGGCAGCAGGGCGTCGCATTGCCGCTTGTCATATCGGACCACGCCGATTGGAACGGTCTTACCGCGACGATCGCCGCCACGGGCGCAAGCGAAATCTGGGTCACGCATGGCCAGGAAGACGCGCTGGTGCATTGGTGCGCCGCGCGCGGATTGAAGGCGCGACCGCTCGACATTGTCGGTTACGGCGAGGAAGAGGAGGAAAGCGCCGATACAGCGGCAAGCGAAGCGAATGCTCTGCCGCTCGGCGCGGGTATTCGTGACGACGGCGGCGCATGAATCGTTTCGCCGAACTTCTCGATCGCCTGGCCTATGAACCCAGCCGCAATAACAAGCTGCGCCTCTTAACCGACTATTTCCGTTCGACAGCCGATCCCGAGCGCGGCTGGGCGCTGGCCGCGCTGACCGGCGCGCTCAGCTTTCCCCACGCCAAACCGGGCCTTATTCGCAGTCTCATCGCGGAGCGAGCCGATCCGGTCCTGTTTGAATTGTCCTACGATTATGTCGGCGATCTTTCCGAAACCGTTGCGCTGATGTGGCCTGCCGCACCGGCTAATCCATCCGCGGAACGGCCGGAGGACGAACTTAGCCTGACCCGCGTGATCGAGACGCTGGCGACGCTCGGCAAGACGCAATTGCCGCGTCAGCTCGCGCAATGGCTCGACGCACTCGACGAGACCGGCCGCTGGGCCCTGATCAAACTCGTCACCGGCGGCTTGCGTGTCGGCGTGTCGGCGCGTCTGACCAAAGCCGCCGTCGCCGCGCTCGCCGACCAGAACGCCCATCACGGCAATGTCCCTGAGATCAATGCCCGTGAAATCAATGCTCACGACATCGAAATGATCTGGCCTGGCCTCGCGCCGCCTTATCGCGAACTCTTCGCCTGGCTGGAAGGCCGCGCGGATAGACCGACAAGCAGCGATCCGGCGCCGTTCCGGCCACCGATGCTTGCGCAAGCGCTCGATGACGCGGATCTTTCAGGCCTGAACGCCACCGATTTCAAGGCTGAATGGAAATGGGACGGCATCCGCGTGCAAGCGGTGGCCGGAAAGCAAGATGGCTATCCCGCGGGCGCGCTCATCAAGCGGCTTTATTCGCGCACGGGCGAGGAGATTTCGAAAAGTTTTCCCGATCTTCTCGATTCGTTGCGATTGCCGGGCGCGATCGACGGTGAATTGTTGATCATGCGCGGCGGGCGGATCCAAACCTTCAACGTGCTGCAGCAACGGCTCAATCGCAAAACCGTCACCGCCAAGCTCATGGCCGAGTTTCCCGCCCATCTGCGCGCCTACGATCTTCTGGCCGACGGCGACGAAGACTTACGCGAACGACCCTTTGCCGAACGGCGGACGCGGCTCGAGACTTTCGTGGCCCGGCTTGCAGAGCCGCATATCGATTTATCACCGCTGATCGATTTCCACCGCTGGGACGAGCTTATCGCCGCCCGGAAAAACCCCGCAGCATGGGGCGCGGGTGCCGATGCCGCGGCGGTTGAAGGCGTCATGCTCAAACGCCGCGACGCGTTGTATCTGCCTGGCCGGCCGAAGGGCCCTTGGTGGAAGTGGAAACGCGACCCCTTCGTCATCGACGTGGTGTTGATGTACGCGCAGCGCGGGCACGGTAAGCGCTCATCGTTCTATTCAGACTACACGTTCGGCGTCTGGACGCGAGGCGAACAGGGCGACGAGCTGGTGCCCGTGGGCAAGGCCTATTTCGGTTTCACCGACGAGGAGCTCTCGCAAATCGACCGTTTCGTGCGGCGAAATACCGTCGAGCGTTTCGGTCCGGTGCGCGAGGTGGTGCACGAAGCGGATCGCGGTCTGGTCGTGGAAGTGGCTTTCGAAGGCCTGCAAAGGTCATCGCGTCACAAATCCGGTCTTGCCATGCGATTTCCCCGCATCAGCCGGCTGCGGTGGGATAAACCGCCTGCAGAGGCCGACCGCCTGGACCGGCTGGAAGCCATGCTTCGCCGAATCGAACAGGGACACTTGGAGGGGCAAACAGCGTGACAACGGAACCGGTCTCTTTTGATTAGGGCGCGAAAGCGCGCTAATCAGGCGCTGAAATTATCCGACCAGCGCTCCGCCTTAATCCGAACAACCCGTTACCAGCGTGTCTGGCTCGCAAGTCCAGCGCTCGACCCCCGCGAAACTCCGCACCGGACGCGCAAGCGACGTGGAGGCTCTGGAGGCGCTTGAGCGCGCGATCTTCAAAAGCCGGCAATTCGCAGGTCATCTGATTTCGCGGGCGAGCTTTTGGCGATTTCTCGATTCCCCCAGTGCCAGACTCATTGTCGCCGAAGTAGGCACAGAGCTTTCGGGCTATGTATTGATATTGTACCGCTCAAACTCCAATTTCGCTCGTATGTACTCGGTTGGGGTCGCTACCCATTTCCGAAAACGCGGACTCGCGCGACTGCTTTTGGCCGCGGCCGAAAAGGACGCCATCAGTCGAGACCGCAAAGAAATGAGGCTTGAAGCCCGCGCCAACGACCCGGGAGCGCTCGCGCTTTACGAGTCATCCGGTTACCGTTGTTTCGGTCGCCGTCGCGGATATTACGGGGGTCGGGTCGACGCCCTGCGCTTCCACAAGCCGCTTATCGGGGAACGCCGCCGGCGTTCATGAGACTTTTGCAAGCTATCCTGACTCCGGAGCGCGAATCGGATTTATGGTGGACATCGCGGAGCATGCAGTCGCCATCCGTTTTGATTCCGGCTATGACGCAACAGTGCCGCGCCTGACATCGAACGCATGATCGGCCTGTTTTCACATTGTGGCCTCGCCTCGAAAGGGACCCGCCCATGACCGGCTGGGTCATCCTTGTCGACCAGTCCCGCGACCTGCCGAACGCCGAGACCCCTCACAAGGTCATCACCACCAGTGAATATCTGGCGCGCCCCCGCTTGTTCGAAATGGGGCGTCCGAAGCTCGTCAATCTTGCCCGCTCTTACGCCTATCAGTCGAAGGGTTACTACGCCTCCCTACTGGCCGAGGCGCGCGGGCACCGCGTGGTGCCGACAGTGGAAACCATGCTCGAACTGCGCGAGCAGAAGCTCTATGAGCACGCGCTGCCGGACCTCGAGGAAGAGCTGAACCGCTGCGCCAGACGCGCCGATTTCCAGCGTGACGGCGAATTCAAGCTTCTGGTGTGCTTCGGCATCGCGCGCGACGATCGTTTCGAGCCGTTTGGACGGCTTCTATTCGATTGGTTCCGCTGTCCCGCGCTCGAAGTGGTCGCTGAAACCGGGGGAAAATGGCTGTCGATCGACCGTATCCGCCCCCGCGCAATTACGCGGCTGGCCAACGGCGAAGCCGAATTCTTCCGCGAGTCGTTGCACAACCACACCAAGCGCGAGTGGCGCGATCCGAAAGCCCGTTCGGTCGCCAAATACGATCTCGCGGTGCTTTACGACCCCAACGAGAAAACTGCGCCTTCCTCGCCCGATTCGATCAAGCACTTCGCCCGCATCGCCGAGAAAATGTCCGTCGATGTAGAGCCGATCACCAGGCGCCAACTCGCCGAACTCGCCGAATTCGACGGATTGTTCATCCGCGAGACGACGTCGATCGACAATCATACCTACCGTTTCGCCCGGCGCGCCTGGCAGGAAGGCATGCCCGTCATCGACGATCCGATCTCGATGATCCGCTGCACCAACAAAGTCTTCCTGATGGAATTGTTGCAGCAGAACCAAGTGCCGACGCCTCCGACCGTCATCATCGCCGAGGACACCGATCTCGGCAAAGCCATCGACGAGCTTGGGCTGCCGCTGGTGGTGAAAATCCCAGACGGCTCATTTTCCCGCGGCGTGCACAAAATTGCTTCGGCGGCGGAGTTCAGACGCATCTGCGACGAGTTATTCGAGGAAACGGATCTGTTGCTGGCGCAAAAATTCCTGCCGACCGATTTCGATTGGCGGGTTGGCGTGCTCGCCGGCGAGCCGCTTTTCGTCTGCCAATACCGCATGGCGCGCGGGCACTGGCAGGTGGTGAAATACCGGCCCGACGGTTCTTCGCATGAAGGCGGCTTTCGTGCCTTTGGGCTCGATCAGGCGCCCGCCGAGGTGATCGACATTGCCGTCCGCGCCGCGCGGCCGATCGGCGATGGCTTTTATGGCGTCGACCTCAAGCAGACCACCCATGGCATCGTCGTCATGGAGGTCAACGACAACCCGAGCCTCGAACATGGCATCGAAGACTCGGTCGGCAAGGATGAAATCTGGATGCGCCTGTTGCGCTGGTTCGTCGAACGATTTGAGCAGTAACAATTCGGCGCTATGGCACGATTGATCCGGGGTGGAACCCGGTTTCTCCGAAGAGATCATGCCCGATTAAATATTTAAAGCCGCTATCGATTCAGATTTGCGTTTTATGTCATTGCGGGCTTTCGCTGGGCGTCCTTTGCGACCTGATCGAGCGGCCAGCGGGCGCGCGGCGAACTATCGAGCGGATCGACCAAGCCCAGCGCCAGGCGTTCCGCCCCCGCCCAGGCGATCATCGCGGCATTATCGGTGCATAGCGACGGCGGCGGTGCAACCAGTCCGGTGCCGATTTCGAATGCCACGCGATGCAACACCTTGCGGATGGCTTGATTGGCGGCCACACCGCCCGCGCAAACCAGTGCGGTCGGGTTGCCGACGCGAAGACGAAACATGCGCAACCCGTTCCGCAGCCTATCTTTGACGACGTCGCCCACGGCCTGCTGGAAACAAGCGCAGAGATCGGCGACGTCATCATCGCTCAATGGCGCGATCTTTTCGGCTTCCAGGCGCAGCGCGGTCTTCAGCCCCGATAGCGAGAAATCGGCATCGCGCCGACCCATCATCGGCCGCGGCAAGCTAAAGCGGGCGGGATCGCCGCGTGCGGCTTCCTTCTCCACCAGCGGCCCGCCGGGATAGCCTAGACCCAGCAATTTCGCCGTTTTATCGAAGGCCTCGCCGATAGCGTCATCGACCGTGCCGCCAAGCCGCAAATAATCGCCGACGCCGCGCACGCCCAGAATTTGGGTGTGCCCTCCGGACGCAAGAAAGAGGCAATAAGGAAACGGCGTTGCGTCGGTAAGCCGGGCGGTAAGTGCGTGCGCCTCGAGATGATTGACGGCCAATAAAGGCTTATCGTGCGCCAGCGCGATCGCCTTTGCGGTCGTCAAGCCGACGATCACGCCTCCGACGAGGCCGGGGCCGGCGGCGGCCGCGATACCGTCGAGCGCTTCGAAGGACGTTTGCGCCTCGGCCATTGCCTTGGCGACGATGCGGTCAAGCGCGTCGACATGGGCGCGGGCGGCGATCTCGGGAACGACACCGCCGAATTGGGCGTGCTCGGCAATCTGCGAGAGCACGACGTTGGACAGGATACGGCCGTGCCCGTCGTCGCTGCGGCTCACCACTGCGGCGGCCGTTTCATCGCAGGTCGTCTCGATGCCGAGGATGATCATCGGTGTATTATAACCTGGCAATGGGCCAAACCTCGACCCCGACATCCATTCTGCGCATCGGTTCGCGCGGGTCCCCGCTAGCGCTGGTGCAGGCCCGCGAGGTGCAAACCCGGCTCGCGCGGGCCTGTGGTTTCGATCCCGCCGAAACCGAAATCAAGGTCATCCGCACGACGGGAGACAAAATCCAGGATCGGCCGCTGGCAGACGCCGGCGGCAAGGGCCTCTTCACCAAGGAAATCGAGGAAGCGCTGCTGGCCGGCGCTATCGATATGGCCGTGCATTCCTCCAAGGACATGCCGACCGTTTTACCGGCCGGTCTCGTGCTGTCGGCATTCCTGCCGCGCGAGGATGCGCGCGACGCGCTTGTGAGCCGCCAGGGCAAAAACTTGCGCGAGTTGCCCGCTGGCGCGGTCGTCGGCACCGGATCGCTGCGGCGGCAAGCCCTGCTCAAGTGGCTGCGCCCGGATTTAAGCATTGTGCCGCTACGCGGCAATGTCGAAACGCGGCTGCGTAAAGTGGATGCCGGCGATGTGGACGCAACCGTGCTTGCGCTTGCCGGCTTGAAGCGGCTTGGGCTTTCGGCTTCGGTGACCGCTGTCCTGGACGTCGAGGAATTCCTTCCCGCGGTAGGCCAGGGCGCAATCGCCATCGAGACCCGCGCCAATGATGAAAAGACCCGTGGACTTGTTTCCGCCATCGGCGACGCGGATACCGCCGCCGCCCTTGCAGCCGAACGGGCCTTTCTGGCCGTGCTTGACGGTTCGTGCCGCACACCGATCGGCGGCCACGCGCAGGTCCACGGGGAAACGATCCGATTTCGCGGATTGATCGCAAAGACCGACGGCAGCGAAGCGTTGGACGTTTTGCGCCAAGGCCGCCGAGGCGACGCGGTAAAACTTGGCGCCGACGCAGGCCGTGAACTCAAAGCGCGCGCCGGCGCCGGATTTTTCCGCGGAGATTAAGCGGTGCGGATCCTGGTCACCCGGCCACAACCCGGCAACATGCAAACCGCGATCGCTTTGAAGGAACGCGGCCACGAGCCGATTATGGCGCCATTGTTGCAGATCGAAATTTTGGCGGAGGCCGATCCCGACGCCGGGCCTTGGACGGCAATCTTGCTCACCAGCGCCAATGCGCTGTTGGGCGTTGTCGGCCTCAAATTGCGCGACGGATGGCGCGACATCCCGATTTTCGCGGTTGGTGACCGAACCGCAAAAGCGGCCCGCGCGCAGGGATTCACCGACGTCGCGTCCGCAAGCGGGAATGTCAACGATCTCGCCGATCTCGTTGCCGCGCGACTTAAGCCGCCCGCGCGGCTTCTTTATCTCACCGGTCAAGAACGCTCGGGTGATCTTCCCGGCGCATTGCGGGCGAAAGACTTCATCGTGGATGTCGTCGTGGTTTATCGGATGCTCGCGGCGCGCGATCTACCGGCGCCGGTCGTGACCGCAATAAAAAACGGGGTCGACGGCGTATTGCATTTTTCCCGCCACAGCGCCGCAGTATTCGTGCGAGCCGTGGGCGATGCCGGCCTGCTTCAAGTCGCCCTGACGAGGCCGATCCACTATTGTCTTTCCGATCAGGCGGCTGAACCTCTTAGACAGGCCGGCGCGGCGAAAATCCGCATCGCCCTTCGCCCGGACGAGGATGCCTTGCTCGAGCTATGTGACTAAGCGCGCCCTGTCCCAATATCGGACATGTTGCCGCTGCCCCTGCCAAGTACTATGCGTGCTCAAGTACTATGCGTGCTTACGCGAGCCGGCTTTGAGGACAGCATGACGAGCGAGTCTGACAGCAAAGCAGGCCGGCGGCCGCCGACCATCGAATTGACGGCGACGGAAGTCGGAAAGGCCGCCGAAAGCCGGGCATCGGGAGGCGATGACCCGGCGAGCGAACGTGCCACAATCCATGAGC
>DASPWC010000285.1:0-2568 GCA_035622055.1 Xanthobacteraceae bacterium
AAGGACCTGCTGCGACGCAAGCAAAAAGGCGAAAAGATCGAGCGGCCGAAGGAACGCGCGCCCTCGAACGTCATAAACCTGATGGACGCGCTGCGGCAAAGCGTCAAAGCGGGAGGCGGAGGCGACAACGCACGCCGCAGATCGTCGCGTTCTAACGGACGAGCGCAGAAGAAACCGGCGCGTTCACATGCGCGCCAAAAGAAGGCGAGTTGATGCCGGGTAAGCGCGTGCAGTTCGACGAGGAGACTTGGCTTCAACTCGACCTCCTCGGCCACGATCAGATGAAAGACTTTCAGGAGCTCGCCGACGAGGCGTTTCGCGATTTGCTGAAAAAGCACGGCAGGCCGGTCGATCTAAAGGAGGCGTTAAGGCGCAGCGCCGGCGCGACCGCGACCGTACACCAATTCAAGGCAAAATCCGGAAAATCGCGCCGCAAATAAACTTGCGGCCGCGCCTTGAGTCACAGTCCGAGCAGCTTCTTGGTGTTCTCCCCGGCCAAGGCCGCGAATGTCGCCGCGTCAAACTGGTCGACGGCCGCTATATGGCCGAGAGGATCGTACTCGGCCATGTCATACGGGTAGTCAGTTCCCAAGAGGACGTGATCGGCGCCGAACACGCGCACCAGCTCGGCCAGCTGATAAGGCGTGAAGACGACGGTATCGACATAAATGCGCTTGAGATAGGTCGTAGGCGACTGCGGCAGAGCGCCGTGACTATCCGAACGCGCTCCCCAAGCATGATCGATGCGCCCGGGATAAGCGCCGAGATATCCGCCGCCATGGACGGCCAGAATTTTGAGCCTTGGATGGCGTTCGAGCACGCCGTCAAAGATCAGATAGTGCAACGCGATCGTGGTTTCGAGCGGGTTGCCGATGACATTGTTGAAATAAAACCGTGTCAGCCGGGACGCTTCGGTAAACCCGTTGGGATGGATCATCACCAGCGCGCCGAGTTCTTCGGCTTTTTGCCAGAACGGCGCCAAAGCCGGGGCCGACAGCTCCTTGCCGGCGACATTGGTCAAGATCTCCACGCCGGTGAAACCGAGCTTCTTGATACAGCGCTCGAGCTCGTTCGCCGCCTCCGCGCCGTCCGTCATCGGCACCGCACCGAATCCTTTGAGCCTGTCGGGCTTGACCGCGCAGAATTCAGCGATGCGGTCGTTGACGATCTGCGTTGCCTTGACGGCGATATCGAGCGGTATCGTGTAGTAACATTGCGGCGGCGGCGGAGCGATCATTTGAATATCGATGCCCATGGCGTCGAGATCGGCGAGTCTGCGGTCATGGCCGGCTCGCGCACGGATGTCGGCCTCCTGCTTCTGGCTGAGCGCCTTGGTCTCGGCATTGGCGAAGTGGGCGAGCGGAACGGTCGCCCAGTCGAGGTAGGGCTCGACAAATTTGGCGGCAGCCGGCACGGCGACATGGGAATGAATGTCGATCGTCACCCCCTTTGGCCGCACTTCGCGTCCTGGCTTGCCGTGGCGGCGGGCGGCAGTCGGAGCGTATTTATTCCACTGTTCGGGCATGGACATCCTCGTTTTCTCTCCGCGCGATGCGCGGCGAGTGCGGCTTTAGTGAAGGAGTGCGGTTGGGGTTAAATAGATGGGTTGATATCTAGCGCTGCGGTCCGCTGAGGCTGAGATCGCGCTCGGCGCGAAATACGTTGCTGTATAGAGTTGCGATCCACTGCCGCCCGCTCGAGGTGAGATTGAGATAGCGGATTGCGTCTTGAATGTGCGGTGAGATGCTTTTCCAGTAGAATTGCGGATAAAGGTCGGTAAGATCGGCCGGCGAGGTGTAGCCGAGCTGCTTATTCATGCCGACTTCCTCGAATTCGTAATACAGTGCATTGGCCTTGCGCAAATAATGCGGGTCGCCGAGCTGGCCGATCAAGTCCGCCGCTCGCATCAACAGACCTTCCTCGTTGCTTTCGGCGTTCGAAAGCGCGGACGGAAAGCGCGTGAATTCGATGGCGTTGGCAATTCTTTCGGCATCGAGAAACTTTGCCTTGCCGATCCGATCCATCACAAACAATTTGGAGCGCTCGACGTGATGAGCCAGCAGCGCGGCATCCGATGCGCCGCGCGGCAATTTGACTTTGTTGCCTTTGCCGTCGATGACGTAGCCGCCCGGGCCGTCCTCCTGAAGAATACCTCGCACATAACCGATGTCGTGCAAGAGGCAGGCGACGAGAAGATGCGCGACATCGGCGGGATATGTCGGCTGGAGCAGCGCGCGTCCCTTCATGATGTCGTAGCCGACGAGCGTCACCAGCATCGTGTGTTCGACGTTATGATACAGCGCATCGCTGTTGCCGATGCATTCAAGCGCGATCCGCGCCACCGAGGGGATCAGCTCGGCCAAATGCGCATGCGTCGAGCCGAAGTTGCGGTTCAGTTGCTCGGCGAGGAAGGAGCCCAGAGCTTCCGCCGACAATTCGGGTACGGTGATCAAAGGGATGCCCCTCTGCAACCTCTGAATGATATCGTGACGGCGAGTTTGAGAATTTGCAATATCGATTGTGCGGCTTGGACAGTATTTTTCCTCGGCGCAAGATGCTGGGAAACAT
>DASPWC010000286.1:0-5542 GCA_035622055.1 Xanthobacteraceae bacterium
ATTGCGGTAGTCGATGTAGTAGGAGTGCTCCCAGACATCGCAGCCAAGAATTGGTTTGGCGCCATGGACCAGGGGATTCTCGCCGTTGGGCGTTTTCATGATTGTGATCTTGCCGTCTTTGACCGCGAGCCAGCACCAGCCGGAGCCGAATTGCGTGACACCAGCTTGGATGAGGTCTTCCTTCACCTTGGCCAACGGACCGATATCGGACGTGATTTGCTTTTCGAGCTTGCCCGGAAGTTTGTCGCCGCCACCGCCCTTCTTCATCCATTTCCAGAAGTGAATGTGATTGTAGTCTTGGGCGGCATTGTTGAAGAGGCCCGGGTTCTTACCAAAGGTGCCCACGACAACTTCTTCGAGGGGCTTGTTTTCCCATTCGGTTCCCTTGGACAGGTTGTTGCAGGCGGTCACGTAGGCCTGATGATGCTTGTCATGGTGATATTCGAGGGTTTCGCGCGACATATGCGGAGCAAGTGCGTCATAGGGATAGGGAAGCTCGGGCAGGGTGAATGCCATAGGCGTAACTCCTCAATCTGAATGCGATTCGGCTGGAATGTCCCGGATGCAACCGTCTGGGAACGTGAAAGGTTCCTCTAAATAGGGCCAAGTTGAAGGTTGGGCAACTTTACCGTGCTTCACCCATTCGCAGACGATAAGGCATAAGGTAACGGCACGCATTACGGGCATTGGCGCAGCAGAATAACGCTTGCGCGAGATTATAAGCGTGGTCACAATATCGACGTAAATTGTTGTGCTGCCATCCGACGAACAGGGATGCGTGTATGTACTTGCTTTTGTTGGGGTTTGGTGTGGTCCTCGGCGCTGCGGGAATCGTCCTCGCGGCTGCGGGAGTGTCGGTTCGCGAGGGCAGCTTTGACACAGGTCTCGTTACCCCCGGCATCGTCTCCGCGGTCGGCGGGCTTCTCCTGGTCGGTCTCGGCTTGGCATTGCGCGTCTTGCAACGCATCGAACAGGCGCTCGCGGCGCGGGTGATGCCGCGGGTTGTACCGGGACAGATCGTGGGAGCCGGCGAAGCATCCGGCCACGTCGGCGGCTCCGCCTTATTTCCGCTTCCGCCCGAAACAATTTCCGCACCGAATCCGCCTGCCGCCGCGCGGGCTGGCGACGATCAACCGGCAAGCGCGGGCGTGGAGAAGCTTTCGGAGGCGGCCCGTGCCGGCAATAGGCCATTTCCGCCATTCCCCAAGATCGCTGTCTCCGCCGTCGACGAGGTTAAAGCCGAGGCCGATCCGTCACCCTTCGCCAAGCGAGGCAACGGCGCGGCTGCCGCGCGCATTTCACCGCGGCTGCCGATGGCAGCGCGCTTCACTTCCGCGGCCGAGCCGCCGAAGGCGCCAGCATTCGATTCATTCTGGCCGAAAGGCGCGCGTAGCCCGCAACCGGGGCCCGTACCGCCTGCGGCAGCTGCGGGGATTGAGTCGCTGCGCCGCGCAGAGCAAATACCGAGGGCTACGGCGGACACGAGTTCACAAAGTGCCGCCGTCCAAAACGCGGATATTCAGACCGCGGACATGCAGGCGATGACAGCCCAAGCCGCGTCGGCACGAGTGGCCGCTGACGACGGTGCAGCAGTACCGATTTCGGTTCTGAAGTCGGGCGTTGTCGATGGCATGGCCTACACGCTGTATTCGGACGGTTCGATCGAAGCACAATTGCCGCAGGGCACGTTGCGCTTCGGCTCCATTACCGAATTGCGCCACCACCTTGAGCAAAGCGCCTAAGCAGCCGATAGGAAAGGCAAGGCAAGAGCAACGCCGGCGAGGCTATGCCGCCGGCGCCAGCGCGGCGCGCGCATCCGCGCGGATGCGCTCCACCATCGATCGGAAGCCGTTGGAGCGCTGCGGTGTAAGATGTTCCCGCAGCCCCATGCTCTCAAACAGCTGGATCGCATCGATTACGAGGATGTCTCGCGCCCTCTTCCCCGAATAGATCGCAAACAGAACTGCGATTAAACCACGGACGATATGGGCGTCGCTGTCGCCTTCAAAGGTCAGAACCGGACCGCCAGCGCCATTCGGACGCACTGTCGTGTCCAGCCAGACTTGGCTGGCGCAACCTTGAACCTTGTTGACATCGTTATGCGCCGCTTCCGAAAGCGGCGGTAGTTCTCGTCCAAGCTCGATCAGGTACCTATAGCGGTCGTCCCAATCGTCGAGCACCGCGAAATTGTCGATGATCTCTTCGATGTCAGCCATAGCGCCGAAGTCTCAACGCGTGTGTCGTTCGCCGCCCATTATATAGAGAGACACGCTCGCGAGGTCGATATGGCCGGCAGAATGGAAACGAGGCGGCCGGCTCATTTTCAGGTCGTCGATCCGCGCCAATTAAACGCGTTTTGGGTCCTTGTGCGGCGACGGACCGCGCCAGGGCGTAGCAAGATCGGCCGGCGTGAGCGTGTTCTGCGAGGCGTCCACTGTCGGTCCACCCGATCGGTTGCCGCCCGCCGACCCAGCATCGTTTCGCTTTATATTCTTGGTCACGAACTCGTAAAGCATTCTCGCCCCCGCCTGAGCGCGATGGCCGAGTTCGTCGGCAACATTGGAGCCGACCGTGCAGGCGTCGGGCTGCCGGGCGCAAAATTGGCGAAGATCGCCGACGGTCGCCGAGGCCGCAGAGATGGCATCGGATGCGCCGACTTGGCTTGCCGGCGGCTCTTGCGGCGAGCCGGTCGGCAACAGGATCAGCACAAGGCCGAGCCAGAAAGCCATTCGCAAAAGAAAGAACATGACACCCAGATCCCCTGCGGCAAAGTTTGCCGCACGCGCCAAAACGCTACCAGCAGCCGCTGAAGGCGGCGTTTGCCGCGAGGGGAGATTTTTGCGCATATTCGCCTCAAATTTTCGAGCAATTGGAAAAAATATAGTTTACTTAAAATTTGAGCGAATTCCGGAGAAGTCCCTCTGTTTGCGGAGCTTGGACCGCAAAATGTTCCGGATTTGCGTGCGATCCACGATTATTTCGCGCCGAGGGTGGCCGTTCGAGGCAATGACCGATTTACCATGATCGCCTTTTTGGCGGAAATCGGAGAACAAACCACAAATCCGGCGCGGCTAGCGCGCCCCGCCCCTTAGCGTTCGTTTAAGCGCCCTCTGACACCATCGGCCGCAGATAATGGGGAGCGCGTCTGCAGACCGGGCGCGCGAGGGGACGTGGGCCTGTTCGCGCCAATAGAGGATTATGCCGAAACGCTGGTACATCCCGCGGTGCGGCAAGACGCGCAGAGCGCGGTACGCCACCGCGCTTTTATCGCAGCGCGCATTCTCGGCAGTATCGTCGCATTGGCGTCGCTACCGATCTACCTCGTCGTCCGCGGCGCGCCAACCGCGATCGAGGCGTTCGTCTTTGCGTGGCCCGTCGTACCCATCCTGATCGCGTATTTTTTATCGCGCACTGGTCGCTACGAAACCGCGCACGCACTGTCGTCGTTTTCATCGACCGCGTTGATTGTGTCTATTGCAGCCCTCAATGGCGGCATCGCTTCTTTCGCGACGGTTTGGCTCATCGTTGCTCCACTCGAGGCGGCGCTGTCGGCATCGCCGCGTATTGCCGCGACGGCAACGACCTTCGCGCTATGCGCAGCGGCCTTCCTAATCCTGATTAGCGGGCAGCATTCGCTTGCGCAGGGGACCACAAACGCCCACCCGGCGCTTAGCGGACTCGGCGTAATTTTGGCCGCACTTTATGCAGCCGGATTGGCGTTTGGCGCAGCCTCCTTAGCGCGCCGGCGTAAACAGTACGACCAAGGGCTTGCGGTGTCTGATGGCGAGGCAAGCTTGGCGGAGGCTCGCAAGGCGCGCGCCATCGCCACGGTCAGTCATGAGCTGCGGACGCCACTCAACGCCATCATTGGCTTTTCCGAACTGCTCATGAAAGAAAGCGCTTTGGAACTCGATAGCGGCAGACGCAACGAGTATGCGCAGGTCATCAATAAGTCCGGGCAGCACCTATTGTCGGTCGTCAACGGAATGCTCGACATCTCGAAAATCGAGACCGGCAACTTCGAAATTGCGCCGGAATCTTTTGCGCCCGCGCCTGTCGTCGCTGGATGCTGCAGCCTGCTCGCACTCAAAGCGCGCGAGGCCGGGATCAGTCTCGAAAATAAGGTCGCCGAAGGCTTGCCGGAGATCGTCGCCGACAAGCGGGCGCTCAACCAAATACTCATCAACCTCTTGTCCAATGCAATCCGATTTACCGATCGCGGCGGCCGGGTCACGATCAAGGCGCGCGCACGGACGGCGGATATTGCTTTTGTGGTCGAGGACAACGGCGTCGGCATTGGCAGCGACAGTTTAGCGGCGATCGGCAAGCCGTATTTTCAGGTTAATGGGTGTCCCGAGCGCCGGCGCGGCGGTACCGGACTCGGTCTCTCGATCGTCAAGGGCCTGGTGTCTCTGCACGGCGGTGATTTGCGCATCCATAGCCGCCTCAGGGAAGGTACTCGGGTCACCGTGCGCCTACCGCTCGATTGCGGACGAGCAAAAGCGAGGGTGCAGGCCGCTTCGCAACGACCGATGGGGTCCACACCGGAGAGCGGCGTCTTGCGACCGAAGGTGCCCGGCATGCGCGAAACGCGCTCCGGCCGCCGATACCCCCAGACGATAGCGGTGAAGAAAAGTGCGTAGCCGTCGCGGCCGCCGACAGACGCTTTCGGCCCGCGCAGCAAGCGCGGGCGGCGCTTTGGTCGTTGGCGCTTGGAGTACAATTACCCGCCGCCCGGTGGACGCCGTTGCTGTCCTGACCGCAGTCGGCGCGAGCCTTATAATCGTTGTGAACGCGATTTTTCTGCAATCGGGTCTGCATCCCGCGCCGTCCTTCGATGCGACTTGGAAATCATCCGACGGACGATCCGATCCGCTGAAGTCCGTTCCAGCAAAACCCACAACAACGGGCAGTGCTGCACATCCGGCAACCGCGTCAAACGCGGTGCCGCCCGAAAAGCCGGTCTCCACCGCGCGGCGCAACGATCCAATCGCCGATCTGATCGGTCCGTCCGCCCGGATTGCAGCGGTGCAACGGGCGCTGTCCGAGTATGGCTACGGTCAAATCAAGGCCACTGGAAATTTGGACGATGCCACGACGGCGGCTATCGAGAAGTTCGAGCGCGAGCACAACTTGCCGATTACCGGTCGCGTTTCGGATCGGCTGGCGAGCGAACTTGCCGCCATGATTGGCCACCCGATCGAATAAAGCCAGACGCCGCCTTTAAGCGACGCCCCCATTTCCAAATCTTCTCGCATTGAGACGCGCGCACGGCCCCTCGGAAAAGCTGATAGTTTGCGGGGATGGTCCGGCCGCTGCGAATGCGGGAACGATGACAGTGATGCGCCTGAAAACCGCACTCTGGGTTGCCGCCTATCTGCGACGCTGCCAGGTCGAGGGTACCTCCGCCGTCGTCCGCCGGCGTGGCGCGGAAGAGGCCGGTGCAGTATTCGTGCGGGTCTGCAGGCTTGACGGCACATCGGACCTATTTGGACCCGCACCGCAGAGCGCGCTCGAATTTCACCAGGGAGACCGCCTCTTC
>DASPWC010000287.1:0-6360 GCA_035622055.1 Xanthobacteraceae bacterium
CAGCGCGCCGACCTTGGCCTGGTAGAGCGCCGGCAGGATCTTTTCCAGCGCGATATCGTGGATGTGCGGGCCTTCCCAGTTGCCGTAGCAAATGTGCAGCCGAACGCGCTCGCGCGGAATGCCCTCGATGCCCCGGTTGATCATCGCCACATGCAGCGCGCAGGTCTCGGCGAATTCGGCGTCGCTCTGGCCGCGGTAGAACATGGTGCGATCCATGGCGAGGTCCGGCGCGTCGATTTGCAGGATCAAGCCGGCGTCATGGATCGCGCGATATTCGTTCTTCATCTCGCGGGCGATCGCCGCAAGATAGTCCTCCTGCGAGGGGTAATACGCATTGAGCATGGTGGAGGCGATGATGCCGGGCGAGGGCGCCGTCATGAACATTTCCGCGAACGCACTGCCTTCAGAGGCGACCCGCTTGAAGCGCGCCAGCTCGGCCGCGATCGCCGAGGTGTCGTGATAGTGCAATTCGGCCTGCGCTTCCGGCGCGTTCTGCTGCTTGCTGACATGCGGGAAGCGATGCGTCAGATAGCGCACCAGTTCGGGAAACTCCTCGAACTCACGGCCGCGCCGGCGCTTGGAAACCCCAGCAAAGCCCGACATGCGCTGCGGCACGTAGGTCTGGAAGCCGACGCGCTGCTGCTCGCCGTCATTGCCGATATCGATCCCGGCTTCCTTCTGCTTGGCGACAACGTGGCGCACCGCCATTTCCATTTGCGTCTCGAACTGCGCCTTGTCGTAGCTCTCGCCGGCTTCGCGCCGCACCAACAGCTCGCTCAGCGTCTCGTTGCGCGGCAGGCTGCCGACATGGGTGGTCAGGATGCGGTCGCGGCTCACAATCACGGCATGCTCCAACTTTCAAACTTCCATTCCAGGCGCCAACCACTACCGGATTGCGGTCGTTTCCACCATCGGCATAATGACCGCCGGCGGCCGAAGAGCCGCGGCTGCCGGTGAGGAAACGAAGCGATGAATAGCGTTGCGCCGCGTGAGCCGCCCGGCGTGTCTACGCTCCCGCGCGACTACAATTTCGCCGCCGATATACTTTCGCGCAATCTCGCTGCCGGCCGCGCCGGCAAGGCCGCCTTCATCGATCACCGCGGCGAATACAGCTACGCCGATCTGGCCGACCGGGTCGAGCGTTTCGGCCATGGGCTCCGCTCGCTCGGGCTGCGCGGCGAGGAGCGCATCCTGATCTGCCTGCTCGACACCGTGGATTGGCCGACCGCGTTCCTCGGCGCGATCAAGGCCGGCGTCGTCGCCGTTCCGGTCAACACGCTGATGACCGAGAGCGATTACCAATACATTCTCGACGACAGCCGGGCCCGCGTTCTCGTCGTCTCCGAGGAACTACTGCCCAAATTCGAGCGCGCGATCGCCGCGTCCAAGTCGATTGCTCACGTCGTCGTCTCCGGCGAGAGCGCGCACGGCCACCGGCGCTTCGCCGATTTACTCGCGGCGGCGAACAACGACGCCGTCACGGCGCCGACGATCTGCGACGACATGTGCTTCTGGCTCTACACGTCTGGCTCGACCGGCAAGCCGAAGGCCGCCGTGCACACCCATGCCGACCTTAAGCTCTCCGACGAGCTTTATGCCAAGCCGATCCTCGGCATTGCCGAAGACGATATTTGCTATTCGGTGGCGAAACTGTTCTTCGCTTACGGGCTCGGCAATGCGCTGACTTTTCCGATGTCGGCCGGGGCCACCACCGTTCTATCGCCGCAGCGGCCGACGCCGGAACTCGTCGCCGATCTTCTCGAGAAACATAAGGTGACGATCTTTTACGCCGTGCCGACATTTTACGCCGGCTTCCTGGCAAGCCCCGCGGCGCCGCAACGATCCGAACTCGCCATCCGCCGTTGCGTTTCCGCCGGCGAAGCGCTGCCGCCCGATATCGGCCGGCGCTGGAGCGAACGCTACGGCGTCGACATTCTCGACGGCCTCGGCTCGACCGAAATGTTGCACATCTTTCTCAGCAATCGTCCGGGCGACGTCAAATACGGAACGAGCGGCAAGGCGGTGCCGGGCTACGACATCCGTCTCGTCGACGACGACGGACAGGTGATCGAGGAGCCCGGCGCGATGGGCGAGCTGCACGTTCGCGGACCGACGAGCGCGATGATGTACTGGAACAATCGCGAGCAGTCGCGCGCCACGTTCGTCGGCGAATGGACGCGCTCGGGCGACAAATACGTCTTCGACGAGAACGGCTATTTCGTCTACTGCGGCCGGCGCGACGACATGCTCAAAGTGTCGGGAATGTACGTCTCGCCGTTCGAGGTCGAGGGCGTGCTGCAGAGCCATCCCGATGTGCTGGAGGCCGCCGTCGTCGGCTGGCCGGACGTCGACAAGCTGATCAAACCCAAGGCGTTTGTCGTGCTCAAGGCGCCGGACAAAGCGAGCGCCGCGTTCGCCCAGAAGCTTCAGGACGAATGCCGGCAAAAGCTCGCCGTCTACAAATATCCGCGCTGGGTCGAGTTCCGCAGTGAACTGCCGAAAACCGCAACCGGAAAAATCCAGCGCTTCAAGCTGCGCGCCGAAGCGGAGGCCCGCTGACGGGCCTGACTTCCGCGCGCCTCATCCCGCGCCTTACTCGGCCTTTGAGTTGGCCGCTTACTTTGCTCCTTGGCCGGCCATCGCGTTCTTAATCAGCCCGACGATGGCGGTCAGGATCGCGCCCGAAACGCCGCCGCCGACCGCCTGCCCGACCAATTGGCCGATATCGACGTTGCCGGCCACGCCCTGAAGAATCGGCAACAGCGAGGTGAGCAGCGTCCCGCCGCCGGCGCCGCCGAGCGCGCCAGCGATGGTATTGCCGAGCCCGCCGAGATCGAGATTCTTCATCGTCGCGCCCGCGGCATTGCCGCCTACGGCTCCGGCGATGAGCTGGATGATCAGATTGATAATCGTAGCAGACATGACTTCCTCCGTGGTTGCGTTTCAATCCCTGCTCGTTCTAATCGTGACATTACGCGGCACTCGATAAAGTCGGCCTATGGACCGATGACGGCCTCATGCCGAGCTATTCGAAAGCAAAAATTTGCTTCCAGTCGTCCTTCATGCTGATCACCGTCCAGCCGTTCCCTCTTGCCTCGTCGAAGAGCGACTGGGGAAACGCGCCGATCTTGGTGTCGGGCAGGCCCTGCGCGGGACCGTAGGCGTATTCGCGCTGCGCGTCGTCGTGCAGCACCAGCATCATCAGCCGCGCACCGGCGCCGCCGCCGGTATATTCTAGCATTTGGCGGTCGCCCGTGGAGTTGCCGAATGCGGCATATGGGCGCCGGCCGATCATCAAATGAATGCCTTCCGGTTTGCCGGCGTTATCGTCGTTTAGAAGAAGTTTCGGTTCCTTGGTCAGGAACGGCTTGCCGTCCTTGTCGTAGCCGAACTTCGTCCCGCCCATCGTGCCGACCACCTGCTCGGGCGGGATACCATAGACGCGCTGAGAATAGACGCGGACGAAGTCTTGGCCGCCGCCGGTAACGATGTATGTCTGGTAGGCGTTGTCGCGCAGATAGTGCAGGACTTCGAGCATCGGCTGATAGACGAGATCGGTGTAAAGGCGGTTCCAGCGCGGATGTTTGGCGGTCGCCAGCCATTTGCTTGCCTGGGCTTCGAAGTCATCCACGGAGATGCCGGTCAGCGTCGCCGCCAGGATAGCTTCGAGGTCCTGAAGCGAAAACTTGGCCATCGCTTCACGATCGCCGGAGAGCACGGTCGCGAATGGCTCGCGTTGCTTAAGCTCCGGACGCTCCGCAACCACCGCCGGAACGCGATCGAGGCAATAAACCACCTGAGTGTAAATCGGATGTTCGACCCACAGCGTCCCGTCCTGATCGAAGGTCGCGATGCGTCCGCCGATCGGAACAAATTTGGCGCTCGCCCGATCCGTAGTGGCGCGCACGAAGTCGAGAATTGCTTGCTTGGCGGCCCCGTCGTTCCAGGAAGGCAGCGCCTCACTCTGCGTCGTCTGCGCGCAAACCGAGGTCGCAAAGAGCGCGCCGGGCAGGACCGGAAGGGCTGCCAAACCGGAAACCAAAGTGCGGCGATCAATGCCGGACGGAGGACGATTGGTCTTCACGATCGATGCCCTCGCCGACAGACCGATTGATCCCGCCGCCGTTTGATCCGTGTGTTCATTTGAGCTGCCGCGCGGCCTTTGCCATTTCGAGGCAACTGACAAGATCGGTGTAACTCGCCAAACCTCCCGTTTCCGATCCGATGCAGTTGGTCTTTTCGCCCGGTAAGAACGTCGACCACTCGCCGACGAGTTTTTGCCTCATCGCCTGTTCGCTCTTGACGCACTGTGCGAAGGTCAGATTGACATCGCCCTTTTCCGTCGGGTTGGCCGCCTGTTGCGCGATCCCGTGGCACACCGGATCGACGTTCAGATCGGGAACCTCTTGCGATCGCGCCGGCCAAACCGCAGTCAACAGCAGGGCTGCCGCCGCTGCCGTCGGGGAAACGCGCATGAGATCACCTCCAGGTCGCCGGTCGCAGCTTAAGCGACGAGACGCCAAGCACGACGTTGAAGGCGAGCGAGCCTTGCAACGAAAGCGGTTGAAGCGCGAAGGTGCGCGCCGAACCGCCGAGCAAAACATTGGCGCCGGCGCCTATGCCTATCCCGATATCGCCGGACGCCCCGACATACTCGCCGGAGAGAGCCCCCTGCGGGACGCCCGCGGTTGGCGCGAAGACGCCCCAAGCGAGCACGCTTCCCGCGCTGACGCCCACATCGATGCCGACCGTGTTGATCGCGCCGTCATAGTATTGAGGCGGTGATGGATTCACACTCGAGGTGAAGGTGCACTGCATCGGCTGATGCCCGACGAAAATAAATCCAACGCTTGGATCGACCGTGCACGTGAGCGCGCCCACTTGCGCCCATGGCTGTTGGCCTTGCGTCGCGGCGGACCCCGCAAGCACGGTCATCAGCGCCAATGCCGCAAGCCCTAAACGGTAAAGCCGTCTCGACGCTGATTGCGTCCCGCGAACACCATAACCTACGTCCAACTGCCCGTAGTGCATCGCCAGCCCCGCGCTTATTTTCCCAATCTCGGCGGGCGCATCCACCGACGCGCCCGCCCTTTTCCGTTCGCTATTGTCCCTCGTGTTCCTTCACCATCTCGTCGATTTTGCGTTTGACGGCTTCGAGGTTGAACGACGCCGGCGCCTGCATCGGTGGATAATTGATCGCCGTTTCCGCCAACTTCGCCACCTGTTGCTGGACGAGAACGAAGCGCCAAAATTCGCGGGCATAGAAGTCGTTCATATAGCCTCCGCCCATGTCGTTGAGCGTCTCACCGCGAATTGACGGCGTCCGTTCGAATGGATCCTGGCGCAGATTGACGATCGTCGGCATGTCGGTCGTCGTCTTTTCACCGGGCCAGCCGAACGGCTGCTGATAGAACTGGAACTTGAAGTCATCGATACGGATGGCGCCAAGCGTAGGTCCGCCGAAATAGAACAGTTCGCGGCGTGCCGACGGTCCTTTGCCGAGCAACAAGTCCAATTGATTAAAGCCGTCCAGATGGTTCTTGTAGGTTCGGTCGCCGAGCTTGACCCCTTCCAGGAGCTCCTGGGTTATGTTCGGATTGCCGGCAGCGGCAACCAGCGTCGGGAACCAATCCAACCCGGAGAAGATGCCGTTCTCGACCGTGCCGGGTTTGACCTTGCCCGGCCAGCGGATGATGCACGGCACGCGGAAGCCGCCCTCGAACACCGTGCCTTTGGTGGCGCGGAACGGCGTCATGCCGCCGTCCGGCCATGTGAAGACTTCCGCGCCGTTGTCGGTGGTGAAGATGACGATGGTGTTGTCGGTGACGCCCATGTCGTCAAGATGCTTCAGCAAATCGCCGATCGAGTCGTCCATCTGCTCCATGCCGGCTTCTTCGACGCCGTAATTGCTCTCGTAGTTCATCTTCGCCTGGTACTTCTGCGACAGATAGGTGAAGACGTGCATGCGCGTGGTGTTGTGCCAGATGAAGAACGGCTTGCCGGCTTGCTTGGCCTTGTCCATGAAGCCCTTGCTGCTCTCGACCAGCACCGCGTCGAAGGTCTCCATGTCGTATTTGGCGTCCTGGCCTTTTTGCCAGCCCTGATGATCCGCGCCCATATTTGGGAACGGCTTCAGCGGGCCTTCGTCGACGATGCGCTGCTTGCCGACCTTGCCCCAGCGCGGCATTTCGGTCGGATCGTCGACCTCGGTCGAGTAGGAATGCACAAGATTGCGCGGGCCGTATTTGTCGATCCAGTCCTGCGGATAGTCGAACCAATAGGGATCCGACATCGCGTCGAGGTGGTATAGGTATCCGAAGAATTCATCGAAACCGTGCACCGTCGGCAGGAATTTGTTCA
>DASPWC010000288.1:0-10967 GCA_035622055.1 Xanthobacteraceae bacterium
AATTACGTCGCCGCGAAAGCCGGGATTGCCGGAATGATCAAATCGATCGCGCAGGAATATGCGAAGCGAGGCGTCACCGCCAATTGCGTCGCGCCGGGATTCATCGTCTCGCCGATGACCGACAAGCTTGGCGAGAAGCAACGCGAAGCCTTGCTGGAAAGGATACCGGCCGCGCGCGCCGGCACGACTGAGGAGGTCGCTGCGGCAGTGGTCTTTCTCGCCTCAAACGAAGCCGCCTATGTGACTGGCCAGACATTGCATGTGAACGGCGGAATGGCCATGATTTGAAGGCGATAGCGTCGCAACGGCGGATTTGTGGCTGTGCTGGTCAACGTTACCGAAGTGTGGTAACCGAACCGCGATAGGCGGGGGGCGCCGGAGGGAGAGCGGGGGAGCGAAGTTTCCGCCTCTGATCGCTGACGAACTGCGGTCGTCGCCCATGACGAGACCGAGATTGAATTGATTAGGTCGCCTTGCAAGATGAGGTTGGAACAATGAGTGACATTGGCGAGCGGGTCAAAAAAATCGTCGTGGAGCATCTGGGCGTGGAGCCCGACAAGGTCACGGAAAACGCCAGCTTCATCGATGATCTCGGCGCCGACAGTCTCGACACGGTCGAGCTCGTCATGGCGTTCGAGGAAGAATTTGGTTGTGAAATTCCCGACGACGCCGCGGAAACGATTTTGACGGTTGGCGACGCAATCAAATTTCTGGAAAAAAACGCAAAGAGCTGACGGCCTGACGGCCGGCACTGCTTGCATGACTGACGTGGAACGCTGTGACAACCGCACGTCGCAAGGTGCGGTTGGACAGTATTAGGGCCGCGTTCGCCAGGAGCGTCCTCGATGAGACGGGTCGTCGTCACCGGACTTGGATTGGTGACGCCACTCGCTTGCGGAATTGAGCAAACGTGGCAGCGGTTGCTGGCCGGTCAGACCGGAATCAAGCGCATCGAAAGCTTCGATGTTTCTGATATCGCCTGCAGGATCGCGGGGCAGGTCCCGCGCGGCGACGGCTCGGCCGGCACGTTCAAGTCTGACGATTGGATGGAGCCAAAGGAGCAGCGCAAAGTCGATGACTTCATAATTTTTGCCATGGCCGCGGCGACGCAAGCGCTTGATGACGCTGGGTGGCACCCGTGCGAGCGCGACGATCAAATTGTCAGCGGCGTTCTTATCGGTTCGGGCATTGGTGGGGTCGAAGGAATTGCCGAAACGGCGCTTTTATTGCGCGACCGCGGTCCGCGCCGGGTATCGCCATTCTTCATTCCCGGCAGACTCATCAATCTCGCGTCGGGCTACGTGTCGATTGCGCATTCGCTCAAAGGGCCTAATCACGCGGTCGTCACCGCGTGTTCGACCGGCGCGCACGCGATTGGCGATGCCGGTAGATTGATCGCGCTGGGCGACGCCGACGTGATGGTCGCCGGCGGCACCGAATCTCCAGTCAATCGCATTTCGCTCGCCGGATTTTCCGCCTGCCGTGCCCTGTCAACCGGCTTCAACGATGCGCCGGAGCGCGCGTCGCGGCCTTATGACCGCGATCGCGACGGATTTGTCATGGGCGAGGGAGCGGGCGCGGTTGTGCTCGAGGAATACGATCACGCCAAGCGCCGCGGCGCCCGCATATATGGTGAGCTGATCGGATATGGCCTTTCCGGCGACGCGTTCCACATTACGGCTCCGGCGGAGGACGGCGACGGCGCGTTCCGATGCATGTCGGCTGCGATCCGCCGCGCCGGCATTTCGCCCGCCGAGATCGACTACATCAATGCTCACGGCACTTCGACGCCGCTCGGTGACGAAATCGAACTCAAGGCCGTTGAACGGCTGGTGGGCAATGCCGCCGGCGATATGGCCATGTCATCGACCAAATCCTCGATCGGTCACCTCCTGGGCGCAGCCGGCGCAGTCGAAGCGATATTTTGCCTGCTCGCGATTCGCGACGGGATGGTGCCGCCGACGCTCAATCTCGATAACCCCTCGGTTGCGACGGCAATCGACCTTGTGCCGCATGCGGCACGTAAGCGTCCGGTCAATATCGCGCTCTCGAATTCATTCGGATTTGGCGGTACTAACGCTTCGCTGGTGTTCCGCAAATTGGCGTAATGATGTCATTTCGCAGTTCCGCCATATTTGCTCCGCACTCGCCTGCGATTCACTCGTGATCCTGGCTGTCAAAATGTGGGCTGAACAGGGCAGAATCCGCGAGCACCAATTCGTAATACGCGTGCTCTCTTTTTCAAAGTCGAACATGCAGCGTGTAAAATTGGATGCGTGGCGGTGACTGGAAGTAATCTCCCGCCCAATAGCGGCAACAATGTCGCTCCGTCCATGCGGCCCAGGCCCGCGGATGCCGCCAATAAACCGGCGACGCCGCAGGCGCGGCCCGCGATGGTCGGCGGGGCGCCGAGAGACGGCGCAACGGCGGCTGCTGCGACGCGTTCTAAGGCCGAACCAAAGCCCGGATCGGCGGCAAGCCCTAACGGTGCTCCCGGGTCGCAATCTTTGGGACAGCCGCCCCAACGTGTCCAGTCGAGTAGCGCTCCGGTCTCGCGTGCCGCGGTAACGCGGCCGGCGTCGGCCGCCGAAAGTTCAGGTCCCGGCGACGCCAAACGCATGCCGCGCAGCCCGCGCGCGGCCATCGAGCCGGATACGGTCGACCTGCCGGCGCGCCGTTCAGCGAGCGTGCGACATCCGCTTGTCATCGTCGGCAATGCCATTATCAGCGCCTTCGTGCTGCTGGCAGTGGTGACGGGCGTGGCGCTCGTCATTGGCAAGCAGCGTTTCGCGGCGCCGGGCCCGTTGCCGCAGGATCGCGTCGTCAACATCCCACGCGGCTCAGGTATGCGCGACATCGCGGATGTATTGTCGCGTGAAGGCGTCATCGATCAGCCGTGGCTGTTTATCGGCGGCGTGCTCGTGCTCAAAGCGCGCGAGGATCTCAAAGCAGGCGAATACGAATTCAAGGCGCATTCGAGTCTGCAGGATGTGGTCGCCACCATCGTCGAAGGAAAGGTCGTCGCCCATCAGGTCAGCGTTCCAGAAGGCCTGACATCCGAGCAGATCGTATCGCGCTTACTGCAGGATCCCGTGCTGACGGGCGATATCAAGGAAATCCCTCGCGAAGGAACGCTGCTGCCCGATACGTATAATTTTGCCCGGGGCGTCACCCGTGAGCAAATGATCCAGCGCATGCAACAGGCGCAACAGCGTGTGGTGCGGGATATCTGGGATCACCGCTCTGCCGACTTGACGATCAAAACCCCGGAGCAACTCGTCACTCTCGCCTCGCTTATCGAGAAGGAGACCGGCAGGCCGGACGAACGCACCCGTGTCGCCGCGGTTTTCGTCAACCGGCTCAAGCAAAAGATGAAGCTGCAATCCGATCCGACGATCATCTACGGTCTGGTGGGCGGAAAGGGTACGCTCGGTCGTCCGATCATGAAGAGCGAGATCGAGCAGCCGACGCCTTACAACACCTATGTCATCGATGGACTGCCGCCTGGGCCTATCGCCAATCCGGGCCGCGCCTCGCTTGAGGCCGCCGCCAATCCCGCACGCACCCGCGAGCTTTACTTCGTCGCGGACGGGACCGGCGGCCATGCTTTCGCGGAAACCTACGAACAACATCAAAAAAACGTGGCGCGGCTGCGTTCAATCGAATCCGATCAGAAGGATCAGGTGCCGGCTGAAGACAAAATGGCATCTCCAACGGCGCAGACCGCCCCGCCTCCATCCAGCGCACCCTCGCCGGCGCCCTCTCGCGGAACGTCGAAACCTCGTTCGTCCGGCAATCACTGATCCCAGCTTGTGACGGCGAAGCGCCGCCGGTAAGTTCAGCGGCGCGTTCAATGATGGCTGGCGGGGATATGTTCATGGCGCTTTCGAGCATGACGGGATTTGCCCGTGGCCATGGCGTGAACGGCCCCTATGCCTGGGCTTGGGAAATAAAGTCCGTCAACGGCAAAGGTCTCGATATGCGGCTGCGCCTGCCTGCGGGTTGGGACGCAATCGAGCTCCCGGTTCGGGCGCGGACGGCAGAGACGCTTACGCGCGGATCGGTCCAGGCGAATCTGACGGTAGAGCGTAGCGGCGCGGCGCCGACGGTGCGTATCAATGATGCCGTCCTCGATGCGATTCTGACGACGGTGCGAAAACTTGGAGGGAAGATCGAAGCGTCGCCCCTCTCGCTCGACGGGTTGCTGGCGCTAAAGGGCGTCATTGAAGTTGCCGACCCCGAGGAACGCGAGGATGAGCGGCGCAGCGCCGAGAGCGCCGTCATCGCCGGCTTTGGACAGGTGATCGAGTCGCTTGCCGAGATGCGCCTCCGCGAGGGCAGTGCCCTGGAAACCATACTATCCGTGCGTCTTGGCGAATTGGCCGCTTTGACGGAGCGCGCCGAACGCTCGCCGGGACGCCGGCCCGAGGTGATTCGCGTTCGGCTGGCCGAGCAGGTCGCCGCCCTTCTGGCGCAGTCGGAGCGTTTCGATGCCGATCGCCTGCACCAGGAGGCGATCATGATTGCGACCAAGGCCGACGTGCGCGAGGAGCTCGATCGTCTCGCCGCGCACTTGGCGCAGGTACGGCATCTTATCGAGCAGGGCGGGCCGGTCGGCCGTCGCCTCGATTTTCTCGCGCAAGAGCTCAATCGCGAGGCCAACACTTTGTGCGCCAAGGCAAACGACGTCGAACTGACAAATATTGGCTTGGAGCTCAAGGCTACAGTCGAGCAATTCCGCGAGCAGGTGCAGAACGTGGAATAGCCATGGCGCGTGCACGGCAAAATCAACATAAGATCGCCCGTCGGGGCCTGATGTTGGTCCTGTCGTCGCCCTCGGGCGCGGGAAAGACGACGCTGTCGCGGCTATTGCTGCGGGCGGACCACAAAGTGGAATTGTCCATATCGGTGACCACGCGATCTAAACGCCGCGGCGAGATCAACGGACGCGACTACCATTTCATCGATCGCGCTCGCTTCGACGAGATGGTTGCCGCTGGCGAACTTTTGGAATGGGCGGAAGTGTTCGGGCACCGCTATGGAACGCCGCGGCGCCCTGTGACCAAAGCGCTGCAGACAGGTCGCGATGTTTTGTTCGACATCGACTGGCAAGGTACGCAGCAGCTTCGTGAGAAGGCCCGCACCGACCTGGTAAGCGTTTTTATTCTGCCGCCGACGGCGAACGAATTGAAGCGCCGGCTTGAACGCCGCGCGCAGGATAGCAGGGCGGTGATCGGTTCGCGGATGGCCAAAGCGAGCGATGAAATGAGTCACTGGCCGGAATACGATTATGTCATTGTCAACCGTAACAAGCCGGTCGCCTTTGCCGAAGTGAAGGCGATCCTCGCGGCCGAACGGCTCAAGCGCGAGCGGCAGGTCGGCCTTTCCGATTTTGTCCGTCGTCTGCGCTCGAAGCTTTGAGATGACGTTCTAGGGCGCGAACTCATAGACGACCTCCGCACATCTTCGGGAAGCGGCGTTCAGCTATCCGTGGCCGCGTAATTTCCACGTTTCCAGAAGTCCCTCGGCTTGGTCGAGAGTGAGGCGCTCTTCGCGCACCGGCGGCATAACACCGGCGGTGCGGATCAGTGTAAAACGGCCTCCGGCCTTCTGGACTGCAAATTCCAGCCGACCGGCCAGCGTCCGCATATGCGCCTCGCGTTCGCTCCGCTCTAGCGAAACTACAGCAATAATCTGCGCCATTACCCCTCCTACGCTTTTTCTTGTTGTACCGAGGGTGAACATCGGCTCATCTGCGTGTCAGTGCCGGGGGTCACAGCATCGGCACGAGCCTGCCTTAATCGCCGCTTCGAGCTAGGAATTTTGCGAAATCGTATCTTGGGATGCCATGATCTCCGGCGATTTGCCCCATCGGTGTGGCTCATTCCAGGGTGGCGGGCGCAACGTTGGCGAAGTGTCCCCCTAGCGAGTCGACCGGGGGAATCATTAAATGCCCCCTAAAAGGAAGCCAAAGAGGGCAGGGAACGTCTGAAAGGTGTCCAGATGCGCGTGTCAAAGATTCGCTCAATCCTTGACGTTGCGGCGATCATTTTGTCGTTGTCTTTGGTTTATTTTGTTGTCGTGCCAATCGTCGCCAACGCCCAAAGTCATTTGCCGCCGTGCCCAACTGACCGGAAAGAGGTCTGGACCGATTGCTCAGGCGTTTACAGCTACCCTGATGGAAGCGTGTACGTTGGCGAATTCAAAGACAACAAAAGAAGCGGACAAGGTACGTTCACGTTTGCCAACGGCGACAAATACGTGGGCGCATGGGCCGACGACAAAGAAAATGGACAGGGTACTTATTCATTTCTCGACGGCGACCAATACGTCGGCGATTGGAGGGATAGCAAAAGAAACGGAAGCGGTACGCAATCTTACTCTGATGGAAGCAAATACGTCGGTGAGTTCAGAGACGATGAAAGAAACGGACAGGGCACGTTGACGTGGCCCAATAGAGGAAAATATATTGGCGATTGGAAGGATAACAATGCAAATGGGCAGGGCGCTTATACATTTCTCGATGGTGACAAATACGTCGGCGCAGTAAGTGACGGTAAAAGAAATGGACAGGGCACCGAAACGTACTCAGATGGACGGGAATACGTTGGCGAATGGCGAGATGACAAGAAAAATGGGCAGGGCACGCTGACCTGGCCCAATGGAGAGAAATACGTCGGCGAATTCAAGGATGACGTACAGAATGGGCGTGGCACGTATTCGTTTCCCAGTGGCGGCAAGTACGAGGGTGAAATCAAAGACGGATTTTTCGAAGGGCAAGGAACTTACACATCCGCTGAGGGCTCGACGCAATCGGGCCTGTGGCAAAAAGGAAAATTCATGAATGCCAATTCGGGCCCGAGCGGGGATTCTCATCAGAATTAAGTGAAAAGGCCTGCGCCGCCGGCTACCACCCCGGATCGCGTCCGGGGCGGGCTTTTCCCGGATCATGCCCCGGTGCATATGCCCAGCGTGCTCCCGAATGTCTGGCTTGAGCGGCAAAGCGTACATGTTAGGTATCGGAGACGGCGGAGGAGCGCGCGCTCTAGACGGTCAGCACCGTGCGTCCGACGACACGACCGGCGCGCAGGTCCTCGAGCGCGCCTTGCGCCTGATCCAGCGCCCGCGCATGCGTCGGTATGGGCGAGATTTTTCCCGCCCGTGCAAGGTCGATGAGTTCGCGCGCTTGCGCCAGGGTTCCGGTCAACGATCCCTCGATCGCGATGGCCTTGATCGCAATCATGGCGGCGGCAATCGAGAAATTTCCGCCAAGCAGCCCGGTCACGACGACCTTGCCGCCACGGGCGAGCACGCTTATCGAGAATTGCAGGGATTTTTCCGAACCGACGAAATCGCAGACGGCGAATAGACCGCCGGTTGCCGCTATGACGGCTTTGCGGGCCTGCGGATCGGCCGGATCGAATGCTTGCGCGGCGCCGGCGGCGAGCGCGGTTTTGCGCTTTTCCGCATTGATATCGGCGACGATCGGCGGCTCCGTAAAAAGCGCGCGGGCGAGCGTAAGGCCCATCATGCCGACACCCCCCAGTCCGACCAGCAAAACCGGCCGGCGCGAGGTCCGATCGGCCAGCCGTTTCAGAGCACCGTAGGCCGTGAGACCGCAGCACATCAGCGGCCCGGCAAAGCTCGGCGCCAGCGGCGTGTAATCGAGCAGATAGCGCGGATGCGGCACCAGGACGTGAGTCGCGAAACCGCCGTCCACGGCGATCCCAAGATGATGATGCGCCGCACACATGTTCTCTTCGCCGGCGCGGCAAGCGGCGCACGTGCCGCAACCGATCCAGGGATAGAGCGCAACGGACCTGCCGACGACCGCGCCTTCCGCCTTGTCTCCTGCCGCTTCGATAACACCGGCGATCTCGTGTCCAAGCGTGAACGGTAATGCACGGTCCTTCGTTATATCGAGCCGTTTATCGCCGCTCAGCGCAAAATAGCCGTCTTGGATATGCAGATCCGAGTGGCACACCCCGCAGCACGCCACGCGGACCAGGACCTCGGTGCCGTGCGGGCGCGGACATTCTGCTACGGTCTCGCACAGCGGTTGACCATACGCGACGAGCGACTGGCGGCGAAGCTGCTGCATCATTGCGTTTTTTCGCTTTCGAGGCGTTCCTTGGCAATCGGCCGAGTGCGGCCGCGCCGGACGGCAAGCGCCCGGGCCAACATCACGAACTGCTCGACCGAAACCTCTTCGGCGCGCGCGGTTGGATCGAGACCGGCCGCCTCGAGCAATTCCGCCGGCTCGATGCCGAGCGCGCGCAAGCTCTGGCGCAACATTTTTCGCCGCTGTCCGAAAGCCGCTTGAGTCACGGCTTCGAGCATGGCGCGCTCGCATGACATCGGGGCGGCCCGAGGCACGAGACGTACCACCGATGATTTGACCTTGGGCCGGGGTACGAAGGCGGAAGCGTTTACGTCAAACGCGATGCGCGCCTCGCAACGCCACTGCACGAGCACGGACAACCGGCCGTAGCTCTTCGATCCGCGCTCAGCGACAATGCGTTCGGCGACTTCTCGCTGGAACATCAGAACGGCGGAATCGTACCAGGGCGGCCAAGGCTCGACGCTGATCCACATGACGAGCAAGGACGTGGCGATATTGTAGGGCAGATTGGCAACGATCCGCACCGGACCGGATGGCAGCCTGGCGTGAGTGTCGTAACCGAGAGCGTCGGCCGCGATAATGTCGAGGCGGCCGGGATAAAGGGTGGCAATCTCTTGCAAAGCTGCAATCGCGCGTTCGTCCCGCTCGATGGCGATGACGTGGGATGCGCTGAGCGCCAAAAGCGCACGCGTCAGCCCGCCCGGTCCCGGCCCGATTTCAAGAACGCTGATGCCCGCCAGCGGCCCGGCCGTGCGCGCAATGCGAGCGGCGAGATTGAGGTCGAACAGGAAATTCTGTCCAAGCGACTTTCGTGCGATGATGCCGTGCCGGCGAATGACATCGCGCAGGGGCGGCAACGCGTTGAGCGCGCCGCTCACGACGCCGCTGTCGGCACGGGACTATCAGCGGCCGCCGATGTAGAGCCGGCAAGCCGCGCCGCCAGCCGCAGGGCCGCGATCAGGCTCGCCGGATCGGCCGTGCCTTTCCCCGCAATGTCAAACGCGGTGCCGTGATCCGGTGAAGTACGCACGAATGGAAGTCCTAATGTGACATTGACCGCGTGATCGAAAGCAAGCGTTTTGATCGGGATGAGAGCCTGGTCGTGATACATACACAAGGCGGCATCGTAGCTGGACCGCGCCTGTTGATGGAACATCGAATCAGCGGGGAGAGGTCCCTTGGCATCGATTCCTTGGGCGCGAAGCGCGGCGACCGCCGGCGCGACGATTGCGCGATCCTCTTCGCCGAGCGTGCCGGCCTCGCCGGCATGCGGATTGAGTCCGGCAATCGCGAGCCGTGGCTGCGCGAAACCAAATCGCTTGCTGAGATCATGGGCGACTATTCGGCCGGTTTCGACTATGAGTCCGACCGAAAGCTGCTCGAAAATTTCCTTAAGCGGCAGATGAATGGTCACCGGCACCACCGCCAATTCCGGCGACCAAAGCATCATTACCGGCCGCAATTTTTTGCCTGATGCTTCCTGCACCAGCTTGGCAAGAAACTCCGTGTGTCCCGGTTCGGCGAAGCCAGAATTGTAAAGCACGTTCTTGGCGACAGGATTCGTCACGACCGCGGCTGCCGCACCCGCCATGACATCGGCGACGCAACGGCGAATTGCCGCCACGGCGGCGGGTGCGCTGGTGCGGTCGGGATGTCCCGCCTCGGTGGTGACGGCGATAGTCAGCGGGACCACGGGCAGCGCTTCGCTGAAGGCGGCGACCGCCTGGTCCGGCGCCACATTCTCCATCGGAACGCGAAGCCCAAGCTGAGCTGCGCGTCGGCCGAGAAAATTCGCGTCGGCGACGATGTAGAATGGCGGTATGTCAAGTTCGGCGCGCCGCCGCCAGATCGCCAGGGCAAGGTCGGGGCCGATCCCGGCAGGTTCGCCGAGCGTCAATGCCAAAGGTTGCACGGAACGCTCCTACAACATGATCGGGAGACTTAAAACCGTTTCCGTCCAAAAAACCTGAAATGAGGCTATTGCTTGTATTCGATCATGGCCTGGCGCCGTAAATCTGCAAGGTAGCGGTTGGCCCTCGCGCCGAATTTTTGCTCGAACATCTTATCGCGGACTTCCTTAAGACCAGGCGCATCGGATTTTGATTCTTTTTTGGAGCATACGGCGAACATCTGTATCCCTTCCGCCGTCTGTTCCGGCGGCGTCAGATGGCCCACCTCCGTGTTGTCAAGGATGCTGCGCAGGGCGGGCACCAAATCGGCGGACGATTTGCTGATTGGATCGCGCACGGCGACTTCCGGAAGGCCGCGAGCGAACGGAATGCCGTCGGTGCAACTGACGAAGCGCCCGCGCAGCGCGTCGGCATCGTGCTTGCGCGCTTCGAAAACGGAATCCGGCGCGCCATGTTGCACGATCATTACGATCGGACGCACGATGTATTCGTATCCCACCTGTCCGGCCTCTTCGGGCTTGTGCAGTTTGAGTTCGGCTTCGACGTCGGTATCCGCGACTTGCAGGCTCGCCTGGTAGCGTCCCCGGACGAGACTCGTCCACGCTATTTGCGCCTTGAGCTGGTGCTTAAGGGTATCCTCGCTCGCTCCGCCATTGTCGAGAATTTGCGTCAGTTTCTGCGGGTCTACGCCCATATTGCCGGCGACGTTGGTATAAGCCTGATCGACGTCCGCTTTGGTCGGTTCGATGGTGTAGCGTGCGGCTTCCTTGAGCTCCAAGATCTCGTCGATGAGGCTATTGATCACCTGCTCGCGGGTAGGCGGCTTATGCGTGCTCATTTCAAGAAATTTCGAGCGATGGGCAATGTCGAGATTCGTAATCGGTTCGCCGTTCACGAGCAAAACCACCTCCTGCGCCCAGGCCAAGGAGGTCGTC
>DASPWC010000289.1:0-4005 GCA_035622055.1 Xanthobacteraceae bacterium
GCGCCTCACAACGGGGAGACGGTGCCGCCAAAGCCCCGGAAGCCGCATTTTATGCGGCAGTACGAGCTGATCGACCGCGTCAAGCAGTACAACCCGGCGGCCAAGGAAGAGCTTCTCAACCGCGCCTATGTCTATGCCATGCGCGCCCACGGCGAGCAGAAACGGGCGTCCGGGGATCCCTATATTTCGCATCCGCTCGAAGTCGCGGCCATCCTGACCGGCCTTAAGCTCGACGACGCCACGATCGCCGCGGCGCTTCTTCATGACACGATCGAAGATACCGACGCCACGCGCGCCGAGATCGACCGCATATTCGGCCATGAGATCGGACTCTTGGTCGAAGGCCTGACCAAGTTAAAGCGGCTCGAACTCGTTTCCCGAGAAGCCAAACAGGCGGAGAACCTCCGCAAACTTCTGCTTGCGGTGGCCGAGGACGTTCGCGTGCTTCTCATCAAGCTCGCCGACCGGCTGCACAATATGCGCACGCTTTCCCATCAGCCGCCGGCCGCCCGCCGCCGCACCGCCGACGAGACCCTCGAAATCTATGCCCCACTGGCCGGACGGATGGGCATGCAGCAGATGCGGGAAGAGCTGGAGGATCTCGCGTTTCAGGAGCTCAATCCGGAAGCCTACAAGGTTCTAAGCGAGCGGCTCGAAACGCTGGCCGCGCGCTCGAAAGGCTGGATCACCGAGATCGAACAGCAATTGGCCAAGAAGCTTGCCGATCGCGGGATCGTCGCCGAGGTTTCCGGCCGGCGCAAGCGCGTTTATTCGATCTGGCGCAAGATGGAGCGCAAGGCTCTTGGCTTCGAGCAATTGTCGGATATTCTGGGCTTTCGGGTCATCGTCGGCAGCGTGGCCGAGTGTTATCAGGCGCTCGGCATTGTTCACACGAGCTGGCCCGTCGTGCCGGGGCGCTTTAAGGATTATATCTCGACCCCAAAGCAAAACGATTATCGTTCGATCCACACAACGGTGATCGGTCCCGGCAAGCAGCGCGTCGAATTGCAAATCCGCACCCGGGACATGCAGCAGATCGCCGAATACGGCATTGCAGCGCACGCTCTGTACAAGGACGAACTCGGTTCGCCGACCGAAATGCTGTCGCGCGAATCGAATGCGTATGCGTGGCTGCGCCGTACCATCGAACTGCTCGCGGAAGGCTCCAATCCGGAAGAGTTTTTGGAACACACCAAGCTCGAATTGTTCCACGACCAAGTGTTTTGCTTCACGCCGAAAGGAAAGCTGATCGCACTGCCGCGCCACGCGACGCCAATCGATTTCGGCTATGCGGTGCATACCGATGTCGGCAACATGGCGATCGGCGCCAAGATCAACGGTAAGATCGCACCGCTCAGCTCGGAGCTGCATAACGGCGACGAGGTCCAGATCCTGACCTCGAAAGCGCAGACCGCGCCGCCGGCGGCGTGGGAATCGATTGTCGTAACCGGCAAGGCGCGCGACGCCATCCGTCGTGCGACCCGCGACGCGGTGCGCCACCAATATTCCGGACTTGGGCGGCGCATCGTGGAGCGGCTCTGCCAGCGCGCCAAGATCGAATATTCGGACGAGAACCTCGAAGGCGCATTGCCGCGGCTTGCACGCGGCTCGATCGACGACGTCATGTCGGCGGTCGGCCGCGGCGAGATGAAGGCTTCCGACGTGGTCCGCGCCATGTATCCAGACTACAAGGACGAGCGCGTCACTCCGGTCGCTCCAAAATCGGATAGCGGCTGGTTCGGATTGAATCTCGGCAGAGCGGTAAAGTTCAAGCTCCCGGCGGAGACGGATGGCGGAGCTATTCCGATCCGCGGCATCAATTCGGATTTGCCGGTGCGCTTTGCGCCCAATGGCGGCGCTGTTCCGGGCGACCGCATCGTCGGCATCATGACACCGGGTGAGGGGATTACGATCTACCCGATCCAGTCGGATGCGTTAAAGCAATTCGAGGATGAACCCGAACGCTGGCTCGATGTCCGCTGGGACATTGACGAGAACGCGCCGCAGCGCTTTCCAGCGCGGCTGGCGGTTCAGTCGGTCAACGAGCCCGGAACGCTTGCGCAGATCGCGCAGGTGATCGCCGAGCACGATGGCAACATCGACAATATTCGCATGACGCGCCAATCGCCCGATTTCACCGAGATGACGATCGATCTTGAAGTCTATAACCTCAAGCACCTCACGTCGATCATTTCGCAATTGCGCGCGAAAAAAGTGGTAGCGGCCGTCGAGCGGGTGAATGGGTAGGACCGATGCCGAGCCGCGCCAAATCCGTGAACTGAATTGTTGGTTGATATGTCCTTGTCCCCCGTCCGGCTTGGCGTGAATGTCGATCATGTCGCGACGGTGCGCAATGCGCGCGGCGGACGGCATCCCGATCCTGTGAAGGCGGCGGAAGTGGCGATCGCGGCCGGCGCCGACGGCATCACCGCGCATTTGCGCGAAGATCGCCGTCACATCGTCGATGCCGATGTGACGCGGCTCAAGGAACGCATCAGCAAGCCGTTGAACCTTGAAATGGCGGCGACCGTGGAAATGATCGGCATCGCGCGCAAGCTCAAGCCGCACGCCGCCTGCCTCGTTCCGGAACGCCGCGAGGAACGAACCACCGAAGGCGGCCTCGATGCCGCGGGCCAGCGCGAAACTTTGCGCAGAGCAGTCGGCGATCTTGCAGGCGCCGGCATTCGCGTATCGCTGTTCATCGCGGCCGAACCCGCGCAGATCGATGCCGCGGTCGCGATCGGCGCGCCGGTGATCGAGATTCACACCGGCGCCTGGTGCGATGCGCTGACCGCCGGACAAGCGGCTGCGGCGGCGGCCGAATTTCATCGCATCGCTCACGGCGCGAGACTCGCGCGCAGCGCGGGGCTCGAGGTCCACGCCGGTCATGGCCTCGATTTCCTCAGCGCGGAGAAGATCGCGGGGCTCGATGAAATCGTCGAGCTCAATATCGGTCACTTCCTAATCGGCGAGGCCGTCTTTGCCGGGCTGGGTGCGGCGGTTCGCCTGATGCGCTCCGCCATGGACCGGGGCCGAGCGCAAGCCGGCCACCCGAGCGGTGCGCGATGATTGAGGGTCTAGGATGATTCTCGGCATCGGCTCCGACATTACTGACGCGCGCCGCATCGCCAAGGTGATCGACCGGCACGGCGACCGATTCCTCGACCGGGTCTTTACCGCAACCGAGCGATCGCGCGCCGATAGACGGCGAAACCGGGTGGAGACCTACGCTAAGCGCTTTGCCGCCAAGGAAGCTTGCGCCAAGGCCTTGGGGACGGGCCTGCGTGCCGGTGTGTGGTGGCGCGACATGGGCGTGGTCAACTTGCCTGGCGGGCAGCCCACCATGGAGCTCAGCGGCGGCGCCAAGCGGCGGTTATTGGCGATCACGCCCAAGGGGTATGAAGCGCGGATCGACGTCACGATTACCGATGAAGGGCCAATGGCGCATGCTTTTGTCGTCATCTCCGCGATTCCCGCCGCCGACGCCCATGCCTAGCCGTCCGAATTGGCCGCGACTTGACCACGACTTGGCTGTCCATCCACCGCAATGAAGGAGTTATCATCCGCGTGGGTCAGCCGATAAACGCATGTGAATCCTAGGAAAAATGACCTTTCGAACGACGCTTTGGGAACCCGCGACCAAATCCCGCGCGTAATTGCTTGTGACCGGCCCAAAGGCTACAAGATCGCCGCGGGCGCCTTATGCGAGATGACAAACCAATGAGTGTGCAGACCGGAACGAAGCGGAAGGAAGGCGGCTTTGCCGAGACGGTACGGGTCGTCATTCATGCGCTGATCATCGCGCTCGTGATCCGGACCTTCCTGTTCCAACCCTTTAATATCCCATCCGGTTCAATGATTCCGACGCTGTTGGTCGGCGACTATCTGTTCGTTTCCAAATTCTCGTACGGCTACACGCATTATTCGTTTCCGTTCTCTCCGCCGATCTTCTCCGGACGTATCCTTTCTTCCGAGCCGAAACGCGGCGATGTCGTGGTGTTCCGG
>DASPWC010000290.1:0-7199 GCA_035622055.1 Xanthobacteraceae bacterium
CGCATCCAACCTTGAGCAAGACTGGTTTTGAAATTTTTCATCGACGGCGCAACTCCACCGCTTGCGAAATGTAGAAACCATTCTTGACGCGTCGGATCCGTGGAACCCACCACTGCACAAGTCCCGGCTCCTCGACGACAAACCGAATCATTTCCCGTTCGCCGACCGGCTGGATGGCCGGCGCTCTGTTAGCGCGCGGGAACAAGCGTCCGACGCAATGCATTGCCGCGAGAGCCAGAGTTCTGGGAGCAAAGGTGAACAGCATGGAGCGCCGCGTGCGCGACGAGAGTCCGACGATCGCGTCGACCATGTCCCTGCTCGAATAGTGAATAAGCGAATCCATCGCGACGACGTAATCGAAATCGCCGAGCGTAGGCGTCAGCATGTCGTCCGATGAAAATGTAATTCGGCCGGGGCCGGAGACCCCTGCGGACCGCGAGCGCGCAAGATCGATCAGGGTCGGGGAAAGATCGACGGCTACGACATCCGCGCCGCGCCGCGCTGCTTCGACGGCGAGCGCGCCGGTTCCGCAACCCGCATCCAGCAAGCGGCAGCCGGCTAAATCGGCTGGCAGCCAATCGAGTAGAGTGCGACGCATCGTTTCGCGTCCGGCCCGCACCGTAGCGCGAATGCTATTGACCGGCGCATCCGAAGTCAGGCGCGACCAGGTTTCGACGGCAGTGCGGTCGAAATAATCTTCGATCTGACTGCGGCGTTTGACATAGGTGATATTCGTCATAAGCGCCCTCCGGATCAGTCGAAGCCGAGGAGATCGAAGATTTCGCGATCCTTAAGCGGCGTAGCCGAAAGAGGATCGACACCGGCCCAAAGCGTGGCGGCGAGGCGAAGATATTCGTTCTGGACTTTTTCAACCTCTGGCGACGGCTCCATCTCGAACAATGTCGATTTTTTCAGCCGGCTCTTGCGAAACACATCGAGGTCAGGAAAGACGGCGAGAGTCTTGAGCCCGGTCTTCTCATTGTATTTGTCGAGTTGGTCGGTCGCGGCGCTGCGGTTCGCGATAACGCCGCCGAGTCGCACCGCGTAATTGCGCGATTTGGCCTGGACCGCCGCCACAATTCGATTCATGGCGAAGATCGAATCGAAATCGTTGGCGGCAACAATGATGCCACGATCGGCATGCTGCAACGGCGCGGCAAAGCCGCCGCAGACGACGTCGCCGAGCACGTCGAAGATCACCACGTCGGTATCCTCAAGCAGGTGATGCTCCTTGAGAAGCTTCACCGTCTGACCGACGACGTAGCCGCCGCAGCCGGTGCCGGCGGGTGGCCCGCCGGCTTCCACGCACATCACGCCGCCGAATCCCTCGTAGACGAAATCCTCGGCGCGCAATTCCTCGGTGTGAAAATTCACCAATTCCAGCGTGTCGATCACCGTGGGAACGAGGCGCTTGGTCAGCGTAAAGGTGGAGTCGTGCTTGGGATCGCAGCCGATCTGGAGCACCCGCTTGCCGAGCTTTGAGAACGCCACCGACAGATTCGAAGATGTCGTGCTCTTTCCGATGCCGCCCTTGCCGTACACCGAGAAGACCTTCGCATTACCGATCGTCACGTTCGGATCCATGCGAACCTGTACGCTGCCTTCTCCATCGGCGCGTCTCCGACCTGGGACGGTTCTGATCGCGACGTTCATGCGGCCACTCCCACTCCAATGCCCTCGATTCGGTCTTCGAGCTCTTCGCCGGCCTGGCGCAGCACATCGAGCGTCGCCTTGTCCGGCGACCAATAACGACGCTCGTGCGCTTCGATGAGACGGTTGACGACCCTGGCAGATGCCTTCGGATTGAGCCCGGAAAGCCGTTCACGCATCTGCGTGTCGAGGATGTAGGTCTGCGTGAGCTTCTGATAAACCCACGGCGCCACTTGTCCGGTTGTCGCCGACCAGCCGAGGGTGTTGGTGACATGCGCCTCAATCTGGCGCACGCCCTCGTAACCGTGCGCGAGGAGCGCCTCATACCATTTCGGGTTCAGCGCGCGGGTCCGTGTTTCCAGCGCGACTTGCTCGGCAAGCGTCCGCACCGCACCGTCACCGCGCGTCTGATCGCCGATATAGACCTTTGCCGTGGCGCCGCGGACGCGTCGGATGGCGCGGCTTATGCCGCCTAGGGTGTCGAAATAGTGATCGACGGTGGTGACGCCGAGTTCGATCGAATCGAGGTTCTGATAAGCGACGTCCACACTGGCGAGAATGTGCGCGAGGAGAGCGTCCTGGCGCGAGGCCTTGCCGTTGACGGCGTAGGCAAAACCCTTTCGCCGCACGAAGGCGTCGGCGAGCTCATCTTCGTCCTTCCAGCCGCCATGATCGACAAGATGATTCACGCTCGCGCCGTATGCGCCGTCGGCATTGCCGAAAACGCGCAATGCGGCTTGAGCGAGATCGCCGCCATGTTGCGCCTGAAACGCGAGCGCGTGCTTGCGCACAAAATTCATGTCGTCCGGTTCGTCCGCGCAGACAGCTAGAAGCGCCGCCTCCGCCAGAAGTTTCGTCTGCAACGGCAACAGGTCGCGGAAGATGCCGGAGAGCGTCATGACGACATCCACGCGCGGCCGACCGAGCCGAGCCAGCGGCACTAATTGCGCGCCGGCAAGTCGGCCGTAGCTGTCGTGACGGGGTTCGGCACCCATGAGCCAAAGCGCCTGTGCGATCGGCCCACCTTCGGTTTTCATATTGTCGGTACCCCAGAGCACAATCGCGATCGTCTCGGGCACGCCCGAGCCTTCGGTCCGGTGCCGCTGCAACAGCCGGTCTGCTTGGCGGGCGCCGTCGTAAACCGCGAACGCGCTCGGGATGCGAAATGGATCGAAGCCATGGAGGTTGCGGCCGGTCGGCAAAACGTCGGCGTTTCGCAAAAGATCGCCGCCAGGCGCCGGCCGTATGTAGCCGCCGTCGAGCGCGTGGACGATCGCCGGCGTTTCATGATCCCTGGCGAGTAGATCATCGAGCGCCGCGCGCCGGCTCGAATCGGCAACACACGCCGCATCAAGAAGATCGGCACGCTGGTCGCCGTGGGGAGGCCGACCAATCACGTGCAGACCATGCGGAATGAGGGTGTATTCCAATTCCAGCAATGCAACGCGCAGGCGCTCGACTTCCTCCGCCGCATCGCCGAGCGTCCAAGCCGGCTCCGCGGCTGCGAGTTCAACGCCCGCCGCCTGGGCCTGGATCAGCGTCGCCAAAGCGGTGCGCTGCTCGGCATCGCTATTCGGCTCCATTCCCCGCCAGCGATCGAGCGACGACTTGAGATCGGCAAGACCGCGATAGAGCCCTGCCTTGGTGACCGATGGAGTTAGATAGGAGATCAGCGTCGCGCCGATGCGTCGCTTGGCTAGCGTGCCTTCCGAAGGATTGTTCGACGCGTAAAGATAGAAATTCGGGAGATCGCCAATCAGCCGATCGGGCCAGCATTCGCCGGACAATCCGGCTTGCTTGCCGGGCATGAATTCGAGGGCGCCGTGGGTCCCGAAGTGCAGCAGCGCGTGGGCACAAAATTCCTCGCGTATCCAGCGGTAGAAGGCGGAAAAAGCGTGTGTCGGCGCGAACCCCTTGGTGAACAGGAGCCGCATTGGATCACCTTCGTATCCGAAGGCCGGCTGCACGCCGACGAACACATTGCCGAATTGCGCACCGAGAATGAATAGAGCGCTGCCATCGGTATTATGCCGGCCCGGCGCCGGGCCCCACTGACGCTCAATGTCCGGCAGCCAGCGCTCACGCCGCACGTGTTCGTCGGCGCCAATGCGTGCGGCGACGTTGGCGTCGGCGCCAAATTGCGCGGCATTTCCCTCAAGAAGGCGCGCCCGCAAAGCATCGACGCTATCGGGGACATCCACGCGGTAGCCGGCTTTCTTCAGGGCGGCTAGCGTGTTGTGCAGCGAGGCATAGACCGAAAGATAGGCAGCGGTGCCCGTGCTACCGGCATTTGGCGGAAAATTGAAAAGCACGACGGCGATCTTGCGTTCGCTTCGCGCAGTGCGGCGCAATGCTACAAGCCGTGCAATCCGCGCCGCCAGCATTGCTGCGCGTTCGGGATGAGCCGACATGTCGCGGCACTTACCAAACTCGCTGCCTGTCGAGCGGCCGCCAAACGTCATCGGCCATGTCGCGCCATCGAGTTCGGGTATTGCCACCATCATGGTGGCTTCGACGGGGGTCAGTCCGCGATCGTCTGCCTGCCATTGTTGCAAAGTCTGAAACTCAACCGGATGCGCCGCGACGTAAGGCACGTCGAGCTCCGCCAGCGTGTCCTGAGCTGCTTTGGAGTCGTTGTAGGCTGGACCACCGACCAGGGAAAACCCAGTCAATGAGACAACCGCGTCGACGATCGAACGCTTGCCCTTCATGAAGTAGCGCCGCATCGCCGGTCGGGCATCCAGTCCACTGGCGAACGCGGGTATCACTCGGAGTCCCTTGGCTTCGAGCGCTGCAATTACACCGTCATAGTGCGCGGTGTTTCCGGCCAGCACATAGGAGCGCATGACTAGAACCCCGACGGTGCCTTTCGTGGCCTTTCGCGGCAGATATTCAAGGCGTTCGCAGACACGCTGTCGCGCCAGTGGATGATAAAGCCCGACATCGGGATACTGCACGGGCGGCGAAGTTCGCATTCTCGCGCGCAGTTGCAGGCGAGGCCCACTGGCGTAGCGTTCGACCAGCATGCGCACGAGATTTGAGAGATTTTCTTGCGAGCCGGCGAGCCAGTATTGCAGTACGAGTAGATAAGTCCTGACGTCTTGAGCCTTGCCGGGGATGAAGCGCAACAGGCGCGGCAATTGCCGCAGCATCTTCATCTGACCGTGACCGCTCGATCCGGTCTGGCTGCGGCTGCCGCGCAGGCGCTTCAGCCAGCCGATTGCGCCGACCGCCTCGTCGGTCATGCTGAACCTGTCGAGCCGCGTGAGGCGGACCACCTCGCCGGCCGACATGCCGCAGACCATCGCGTCGCAATGATCGCGGCGCGCAACCAGCGCAGGCATCACGGCGCGGATATGTTCTTCAAGAAACAACATCGTGGCAATCACGATGTCGCCACGGGCGATGTCGGCGAGACAGCGCGCCAGAGCAGCGGGATCGCAGCCCCACTCATCCGCTGCGTGCACGTCGAGCTCCAGGCCCGGCATTTCGCGGCGCAGCGCGTCGCGGGCACGAGTGGCGGCGCCGGCAATATGGCTGTCCAGCGTCACAAAGACGACGCGGATTGCAGTCGCGTCAGCGGCTGAAATGCGCTTTGGCATCGTACAGCGTCTCGACGGTGATCGTGGCGACGCCTCGCTCTTGAGCGAAGCGCTCGGTATTGCGGCGCGCTTTGCCGCGGACAAAGAACGGTATCTTCGACAACTCGCGTTCGGCTTCTGGCGCCCACGCCGCCAGCGGCGAGGACATCGCCGTGGCAAGAAGGTCGCGCGAGTCCGGTCCCGCATTGACCGGCGAAGCCGCAATCGAAATATGCGAGGGGGCGTTGCCGTCGAATTCGCGATCTTCTCGGAACAGGCCAAGAAGATGCTCCTCGAGGCCCATCATCAGCGGATGCACAAAGGCGTCGAAAATGACGTTGGCGCCTTCAAAGCCCATCTGCGGTGAGTACCGCGCCGGAAAATCCTCAACGTGCACTGGCGCAGAAATCACGGCGCACGGAATGCCGAAGCGCTTGGCGATGTGCCTCTCCATCTGTGTACCCAGGACGAGGTCGGGTTGGAGCTCAGCAACTTTGGCTTCAACTTCGAGATAATTGTCGGTGATCAGCGGCTCGACGTCGTAGAGCTTCGCCGCAGTTCTCACCTCGCGCGCGAACTCGCGCGAATAGGTGCCGAGCCCGATGACCTTGAAGCCGAGCTCCGACCGAGCAATTCGCGCCGCAGAAATTGCGTGCGTGGCGTCACCGAATACGAATACGCGCTTGCCGGTCAGGTAGGTCGAATCGACGGAGCGCGCATACCATGGCAGGCGAGACCCCTTACCGATCAGTTTCGGGGCGGATTCCAAGCCCGCGATCTTGGCCACTTCGCCGACGAATTCGCGAGTAGCGGTCGCCCCAATCGGAATGGCGCTTACAATCGGCTGCCGGAACGAACGTTCAAGCCATTTCGCGGCCTGCATGGCGATTTCAGGATAGAGCACGACGTTGAAATCGGCCTCGCCAAGCTTCATCAGGTCGGAAGCGGTGGCGCCCAGTGGCGCGCAAACGTGAACGTCCACCCCGATGTCATCGAGTAACGCGGATACCTCGGCTACATCGTCGCGGTGGCGGAAGCCGAGCGCAGTCGCCCCAAGCAGATTGCACCGGGGGCGCCGGCCCACCTGTTGTTTCGGCCGGTCGCGGTCGCCCGACGGCGTAAGCACACGGACCATTTGATAGAAAGTTTCCGACGCGCCCCAGTTCTCCTTGCGTTGATAAGCCGGCAGTTCCAGCGGCACGACCGGAATTGGCAAATCGAGCGAGCGAGCGAGGCCGGTAGGGTCGTCTTGGATCAATTCGGCAGTACACGACGCCCCCACAATCATCACGTCGGGCCGGAACCGGTCATATGCGCTGCGCACGGCGTTCTTGAACAATTCTGCAGTATCGCCGCCGAGGTCGCGCGCCTGGAAGGTCGTGTAAGTGACAGGCGGACGTTTGTTTTGCCGCTCTATCATCGTGAACAAGAGATCGGCGTAAGTGTCGCCTTGAGGTGCGTGCAGCACGTAATGCGCACCGTTCATCGCGGTCGCGACCCGCATCGCGCCGACGTGTGGAGGCCCTTCGTACGTCCAGAGCGAGAGTTGCATGTTCAAGCCACCAGCAATGCCCGCCGCACCAGCGGTCTCGCGAACAGCTCCGCGAGATCCGCAACCTGCTCGTAACCATGAATGGGCGTGAAGATCAGCTCGATCGACCACTTGGTCGTGATCCCTTCCGCCTCAAGCGGATTGGCGAGACCAAGACCGCAGACCACGAGGTCAGGACGCGCGGCGCGGCAACGATCCAGTTGCTTTTCGACGTCCTGTCCCTCGCTGAGGAACGTCGCTTCAGGCAACAACGCGAGTTCTTCGGCGAGATGCACGCCATGCAGGTAGGGTGTACCAACTTCTATGAGCTCCATGCCGAGTTCACGCGACAGGAACCGCGCCAGCGGCACTTCAAGCTGCGAATCCGGAAACAGAAAAATACGCCGACCGCACAGAACGTCGCGGTGTCTCGCCAG
>DASPWC010000291.1:0-3297 GCA_035622055.1 Xanthobacteraceae bacterium
TATGAGAATGGTCGTTGATGACATGTCGGCGTCGCGAACAGTAATTTTCGGCTTGGTTTTCTTTACAGCAATCGCGGCCGCTTATGGGGACGATGCCCCAGCCTCGCCGATTGCGCTTGTTCCGCATCGAGCCATTTACGATCTGTCGCTCGATGACACGCGCGGCAATTCCCAGGTGGCCGGCGTGCGCGGCCGCATTCTCTATGATTTCGACGGCAATGCTTGCCAAGGGTATTCGCTGGACTTCCGTCAAGTCTCGGTGCTCGACACCGGCGAAGGCAAAATTTCCACAAGCGATCTGCGCTCGACGACATGGGAAGGAGCCGACGCCAAGAGCTTCAAGTTCGCGTCGCAGAATTTTATCGATCAAAACCTCGTCGACTCGGTGGACGGACACGCCGAACACGACGCAACCAAGACGGCCGTTGCGCTCGAAAAGCCGGGACCCAAAAGCCTCAATCTTGCGCCGGGGGTCGTGTTTCCCACGGAACATATGGTACGCGTGATCAATGCCGCCCGCGCCGGTGAGCGCACTCTCAGCTTTCCGGTGTATGACGGTTCCGAAACCGGGGACAAGGTTTTCGACACGCTGACGGTGATCGGGCACCAAATCGCGCCGGGAGAACGCGATCACGATGACGCGGCCGCCCAGGAACCGAAGCTCGCCTCCGTCCCGCGCTGGCCCGTCACCATCAGCTATTTCGAACGAGGCAAGGCACAAGACAGCGCCGAGCAAACGCCAGCCTATGCGATCGGCTTCGAGCTTTACGCCAACGGCATTTCCCGCGATTTATCGCTGGACTACAACGACTTCGTCGTAAGGGGAAAGCTCACATCGTTGCAAATCAAAGAAGCGAAGCCCTGCCGCTAGGCGCCTTAGCCTTGCTATTTCTCGGCTGGATCGAAGCCAAGCCCGCGGACTAGGACCCCATCGCCAAATCGCGCGCGCAAGCGATCAACTGCATGCTCGGCGAGCGCGGCGCGCCCGCTGACGAAATCGGCCGGATCGGCTTCGACCGCTGCGGCCAGCGCGCTTACGCCGACTCCAAGAAGACGAAATTGCGTGCCGTCGGTCTCGCGCTCGAGAAGAATGCGCGCCGCCGCAAAGATACGGCCGGCCAATTGAGTTGGAGATCCGAGCGACTGCGCTCGCGTGCGGATTTTAAAGTCAGCCGTCTTGAGCTTTATCGTCACCGTCGCGCCAGACAATTCCTTGTGCTTCAGCCGAGCCGAAACGTCTTCCGCCAAACCCCATAGAACGCGCTCTAAGGTCCGCAGCTCGCCGATGTCTCGTTCGAACGTGGTCTCGGAGGAAACGCTCTTTGTTTCGCGTGCGGCATTGACTTTTCGCTCATCGATTCCCCGCGCCAACCGTGAAAGACGGCGGCCTTCTTCGCCGTAGCGCCGCATCAGCTCGGTCTCGCTCAGCCGCTGCAGATCGGCGATACGATGAAGCCCGTCGCGCGCATAACGCGCCGCGCTGACGGCGCCTACGCCGAAGATGAAGCCGATCGGCTTGGGCGCGAGAAATTCCACTGCGTCGTTCGCGCTGAGCACGGCGAAGCCGCGCGGTTTGTCAAGATCGGAAGCGACCTTTGCCAAAAATTTGTTGCAGGATAGGCCGATGGAGACGGTGATTTGCAGCTTATTTTCAACCTCAGCGGCAAAACGCGCCAGCGCTTTGGCGGCTGACATGCCATGAAGCTGCGCGGTGCCGGAGAGATCGAGAAAAGCTTCATCGATCGATTGTGGCTCGAGCGAGGGCGTAAGCGCCAACATCATCTGGCGAACCTCGCGCCCAGCTGTGGAATATTTTGCCATATTTGGCCGAATGATTTTGGCGTGCGGGCATAGCCGCAAGGCCTCGAACATCGGCATCGCCGACTTCACACCGTAAGTTCGCGCGATGTAACACGCGGCTGCGACCACACCCCGCTTGCCGCCGCCCACGATAACCGGTTCGGCGGCGAGCGAGGGATCATCGCGCTTCTCGATCGTGGCGTAGAAGGCGTCGCAGTCGATATGAGCGACGGCAAGTGCAGCGAGCTCTTTGTGTCGCACCAGCCGTGGCGAGCCGCAAGCACCGCAGCGCCGGGTTTCAGGCGCCGCATCGGCGAGGCAGTCGCGGCAGAAGCTCATGCTCACGGCAACCCCCTACGGCAAGTCGCGCTCCCATGCTTTGCCAAGCACATTGCTAGCCCGGGCGATTTTGACCGGATCGATTCCAGCGCTCTCGGCAAACGCGACCAGGAGATTCTCGTCGCCGAGCATATGCTCGAGCACGCCGACGAGAAAGTCGCGCTCACGGGCGGCGTCGCGAATACTGTCCGGCGCAATACCCGTGATCGACACGAACAGGCCCAGGCGCTCGGGCTCTTCGGCGATAAAGGCAAGCGCCTGAATGGCAAGCATTTCGGCTGATTCTCGGGAGGGTTGCGGGGACTTTTTCATGGTTTAATTTGCGTTTCCGTAAGAAATCGGGCCTAGCTTCCGGGTGCCTAACTTGCCCGGCGGCGTGCGATTCTTGCTGCCGCCAGTTTGAGCCTGGAGACCGTTGAAGGGAACTGGGATGGCAAAAACCGTCCTGATCGTGGAGGACAACGAGCTCAATATGAAGCTCTTCCACGATTTGCTGGAAGCCCACGGTTATACCGCCGTCGGAACGCGAAACGGCATCGAGGCGCTCGCGCTTGCGCGCAAGCATCGGCCGGATTTGATTTTGATGGATATTCAGCTTCCCGAAGTTTCGGGACTGGAAGTCACCAAATGGCTCAAGGACGACCAGGATTTGCAGCATATTCCAGTCGTCGCGGTCACCGCCTTCGCCATGAAGGGCGACGAAGAGCGCATTCGCGAAGGCGGATGTGAAGCCTATCTTTCCAAGCCGATATCGGTCAGCAAGTTCATAGAAACCGTTCGCCAATTCCTCGGAAGTCCTTGAACCCGGGGCGGAGCTAGGTGGGCGGCGCGGCCGCTGGGCGAACGTCTTGTGGTAATCACAATTTTTGTGGTTGACGGGCGATCCGCCGGGCCGGCGACGGCTTTCGCGGTTGATTTCGGCTACCGTTCCGTTAGCCTTCCGGGAGGCGTGGCCGCTGTGCGCCGATAACGGCTCCTCGCAGTGGCGAGCGCGGGCGACGCGAAGAAATCGCGCGAAAAAATCTTGCGAATTCACTGATAACCCTACGGAATGCTCAGGTCCGCCGCATCTCCTGGGTCCGTGGGGTTCGGCCGGCACGGGGCGGTGCGAGTGGCCTCCTCATGACACCGTTCCCGGCCGGCCACCAATCACCGTCT
>DASPWC010000292.1:0-3792 GCA_035622055.1 Xanthobacteraceae bacterium
AATGGAAAGCTGCGCAAGTAGCTCAGCGACGAATATCCGGTGCCGAAATCGTCCATGCAGATGTGAACGCCGAGATCGCGGAATTGGTGCAAGGCGTCGAGCACGGCCTGATCGTCCTGCAGCAATACGCTTTCGGTGATCTCCAGTTCCAGCCGAGCCGCTGCAAGCCCGGACTGGCCGAGCGCGGAAACCACGGAAAGCGCCAGCATCGGATTGCGGAATTGGGCGGCGGAGAGATTGACGGCGACTGAAAGCTTGGGCGACCACTGGACGGCATCGCGGCAGGCTTGTTTGAGCACCCAATCGCCGAGTGGCACCACGAGGCCGATTTCCTCGGCAACGGGAATGAAGTCGTCGGGACCGACGATTCCGCGTTCCGGATGATTCCAGCGGAGCAGTGCTTCGAATCCGCAGACTTCTCGGCTCACGGCGTCGATCAAGGGCTGATAGTAAAGCTCGAACTGATTGTCGACCAGCGCCTTGCGCAGATCGAGTTCGAGCCTGCGGCGCTCCTGCATTTGCGCGTCCATCTGCGGCTGGAAGAAGTGATAGGTGCCGCGTCCGTCCGCTTTCGCGCGATAAAGCGCCATGTCCGCGTTGCGCAGCAGCTGATCGGGAACTTTGCCGTCGGTTGGCGCCATCGCGAGGCCGATGCTGGTGCCAATGACCATTTGATGGCCATGCACGTCGAAGGGCTCAACCAGGGATTCGATGATCTTGCCGGCAAGCTCGCTGGCGCTGCCGGGAGTGGCATGGTTTTGCACGATGGCGAACTCGTCGCCGCCGAGCCGCGCCACCGTGTCGCCGACGGATACGACGCGTTGCAGCCGCTCCGTCACGGCGCACAAGAGAGCGTCACCCACGGAATGCCCCAGCGAATCGTTGACGCTCTTGAAGCGATCGAGATCGAGGAACATCACGGCAAGCCGGTCTCCGTGGGAGAGCGCTTGCTCCATATTGTCCTGAAGCAGAACGCGATTGGGCAGATTGGTCAGCGCATCGTGCCGGGCCATGTGGATGATCTTGGCCTCTGCCTGACGGCGTTCGGTGACATCCTCGTAGGTCGCAACCCAGCGGCCATCCGCGGTGGGGCAATAAAGGCACGCTACGACACGGCCATTGTTGAGCTCGTACAGATGCGGCTTTGGCGGTTTCTCCCTGAGAAATTCAGCCTGCTCCGCCAATATCTGTTTGGCGCTCTTGCCCACATGATTGTTGATGCCGACGCCGATTTCCAAGACATCATTGTAGGCGATGCCGGGTTTGATCCGGTCGGACGGCAACCTGAAGATTTCCAGGAAGCGCCTGTTGAAAACTTCAAGCCTGTTGTGCGCGTCGTAGAGGCACAGGCCTTGTGACATGTTCTCCAAAGCGGCGTCGAGCAGCAGGTTGGATTCGCGCAGCGACCATTCCTGCTTCTTCAAATGGCTTATATCGCCGCACAACATGATGAAGCCGCCGTCGCTGGTGGGGCTGCGGCTCAAACGCAGCCAGCGCCCGTCCGGCATCAGCGTTTCGCTCGTGGCATGCAGGTCTTTATCCCGCCGCATCAGCATGTGGCAAACATCGGTAGCCTCGTGCAAGGCCGGCTCCAGCTCCGCAAGCGGCGTGCCCGGTTTGAGCAATTGCGGCGGCACTCCGAGAAAATCCACGGCCTGCGCATTAGCGAGCACGATGACGTCGTTCGCGTCAACGACGATGACGCCTTCCTGCGAACACTGCAGCGCGTCGGCAAGTCGCGTCTGCGCGTCGCGCCGTTGCTCGACCTCGCGGTCCATCATCGCTTTGATGTTGTCGCGCATCACGCCCATGGCGGTGAGCAACGCCCCAAGTTCGTCGGCGCTGCCGCGCGGCACCTCGACGTCGAGCTTTCCCGCGGCGATGCGCTCGGCGACATTGGAAGCGACCGCGACGGGCCCGACGATCCGGCGTGCGAGAGTCCAGGCGACGATCGCCGACAGAACTAGCGCCAACGCGGATCCGATGACGTTGAGTTGCACGTCACGCACCACGGTGGCGCGCGCGCCCTGCCGATAGAGAAAACCGTCGCCGGCCGTATAGTTGACCAAAAGATCGATCTGTTCGTCGACCTTGGAAGCGTAGCGGTCGAGCGTGTCCCAGTTTACTTCCGCGGTCACGCCGTTGATGAGTTTCTCGCACATGCCCTTCCAGGCATCCGCTGCGCGGCGCACGCTATCGGCCGCCCCCATGGCGCGAACCGATTGCGAGCGGGCAGCGGCGATCTGAAGGTCTTCGTCGAGGGAATTGCTGAGCTTCTCGATTTGTCCGTCGAGCGCGGCGCGCATCTGCGGATCGGCGGCGATCCATTGCCGCGCGAACGCCGCCCGCATGGCGGCGAAATCGGCGGCCGCCGCGCGCGCGTAATTGATCGACATCAGCGATTCGTCGAAGGTCTTGTCGACAAGAATCCCGGCATGCCTGATGCCGAGCGTCGCGTAGGCGCTCAGGGCGGCGGTGATGACGCTTATGACCAGGAACGCGATCAGGATGCGGCCGCGGATCGTCATGCACAGCGACGCCGCTCGCGCGACCACATCGCGCCAGACACGCACCAAGCCCAACACCAGGAAGGATACTCGCCCGAGCCTCATGGAAAGCCCTAGTTATCGGCTGTAGGCCTATATCGGAGGGCGTTAAAGGCGACGCAGCGATCGGACCAATCTTTGTGGCTTCCTTAATGCGGGCTTATGAAGACATTAACGGCGCCTTAACTAACAAGCTTCACTTTGAGCGATTGAACCGTTTGTCCGCCGCCGAGGGACGGGCAAAGAGGCATTCAATGACCATTAAAGATATACTTTGGCAGATCCGCCATCCGCTTGCCGTGTTAGCGGGGGCGGCCGTTGTGATTGCCTTGGGCACGCTCGTGGGTTTGGCCTTGCCGCGCTATACGATTTCCCAGAAGGGCCGCGAATTCCATCCCGGAGAAATCAGCATCAAGCGCGGCGAAACGCTGCAGATCGTCAACGACGATGCCGACCTGTTGCACCACGCTTATGTCGATTCACCGCAATTCTCGTTCGACTCCGGCGATCAACAGCCCGGCAGCAGGACCGATGTCACGTTTCCAGTGGCCGGAAATTTCGACGTGTTGTGCGCGATCCATCCTAAAATGCGGCTCGTGGTCCACGTTCAATAATACGCGTTCAATAGGTTCAGCCGGTCCAGCGGCGCGCTAAGCGCGATCCGGAAAAGCCTGCCCCGGACATCGATCCGGGGCAGATACCGGCTTTCCGAAAAAGATCATGCTCAAACGACAAAGCGAAATACCGAATCGACCTAAAACCATTTCGCTCTAGAGGATCGTTGTGCCGAAGAGCTCGGCATGGGCAACGTAATAGGTCGCCAAGAACACAAAAAGCGATGCGGCGTATCCGACCGGAACGAGCCAGCAATCGCGAAAGCGCGCGGGCGCCCTGGCATCGTCGGCAATTATGGCGACAAGCGCCACCACGATCAGCGAATGCCCGATCAGATCGATCTTGCCAAACTCAAGCACTGCGCTGACAAACATGGTTGCCAGCATGATAGCGCCGACACGCCGCACCAAAGGCGTCCAAATCAACGAAAATGCCAGCGCGAATTCCACCGCACCCGCCGCTCGCATGTAGAACTCCGGCGAAAATCCCCAGCTCATCTCCGGATGCTGGATGAACAAGGGATAGGACCATTCCGGATAAGCCCATTTCTCGATCGAGGCCCACATCAGGGTGATGCCGGCCGCCGAGCGCAGGATATCGATAGGACGCTGGCCGAAGAAGTCGGTCTGGC
>DASPWC010000293.1:0-3597 GCA_035622055.1 Xanthobacteraceae bacterium
GGTGATCAAAAAGCTCAACGATGCCGTTAACGCCGCGCTCCAGGACCCCGATGTCCGCGGCAAGATCGTCAAATCCGGCGCCGTTCCCGTCGGCGGGACGCCGGAGGCGCTCGCGAAATTCATGACCGCCGAATACGACAAATGGGGCAGTGTCGTGCGCCAGCACGGGATCAAGGAAACACAATAGCTCTTCGGCCCAGCGGCCCTCGCGTTCGCACGTTGAGTAAAAGCAAAGCTATTATCCGGGCCGGTATTCGCCGGTTTTTGGATCGGGTTTCAATTTTGGCAAAGCGTTGCGGTCAAGCGGTTCGACCGAAGCTTTCGCGCGCATCTCATCGAGCTCGGCATTGACACGGTGAGCCTCCTTGACGCACCAGCGCGCCAGCATCGCGGCTCCCATGACTCCCAGTGCGAAAACGATAAGTGGCGGCATTGCTGCCTTCCTTTCGGGACAGTCCTAGAACGCAATCGTTTCAAGCTGAAAACGATTGCGTTCTAGATATCTGATCGGGCACGATCTTTTCGGAAAACCGGTTTCCACTCTTCCAGATCATGCCCTAGAGGCCATATCGGGCCCAAATGGCGCGCGCTTCAAGCGCCGAAATCACCTCCCCGGCGAGACCGAACTCCGTCAGCGCCGCAGGCGGTGCATCGCCGCGCCCGGCGCCCAACAGCCGCCGGCCCAAAAAACCGCGTTCCGCCGTCACCAGGGGCGTAACGAGTTTATCGCCGAATCGTTCACGCAGCACACTGCGAAGATCGCCAATCGCGTCGACCAAGCCGAGTTCCAGTCCACGCCGTCCGGTCCAATAGGCGCCGGAAAAGAGCTCGTCCTCCGGACCGGAAAGCTTGCCCGACCGACGCGATTTCACCAGCGCGATGAAATCGTCGTGGATCTCACGCTGAAGTTTTTTAAGCCGTTCGACGTCGTCCGGATTTTCCGGCAGGAACGGATCGAGCATGGCCTTGTGCTCGCCCGATGTATAGAGCCGGCGGTCGATTCCGAGCTTCGCCAGCGCCTTGTCGAAACCGAACGACCCACCCACGACTCCGATCGAGCCGACGATCGAAAGCGGATCGGCGACGATTTCATCCGCCGCACAGGCGATCATGTAGCCGCCCGACGCACCGGCGTCTTCGATGAAGGCGATGACTTGGCGCTTATGCTCCTGGGCCAATTCGCGAACACGGCGGAAAATCAGGTGCGATTGGACCGGCGACCCGCCGGGCGAGTTGATCGCAAGTGCGACAGTGGACGCCCCGCGCATGGTGAAGGCGCGATCTAGCGTCCGCGCGACGCCGGCGAGGCTTAGCCCGGGCCGCAGCGGGGTCGAAAAGCCGACGACGCCGGTTAGCCGCACCACCGGCACCACCGGACGGTCGCGGCGGAAACGCTGCGGAATGAACTGGCGCAGGCCGTCTGCGGCCCGGCTGAACAAGTTCCGAATGTGCTGCCCCGTCCACTGGTCGGTCATCGATGGGCGATCATGAAGCTCAATATCACGAGCCCAAATAATCCCAGCCGCGACAGGCCTCAAGTAACCGTTTGTTAACGTTCTGGAACGCTTCTTGCTTGAGGATGATGCAAGCCGGGATCCTGGAGGCAACAGGGAAATGAAGATCTACTTCCTATTGATGATAATCAGCGTCTTTGTTGGTCTTTCCTATGTTCCCATTCGGGTCGAGGCGAAGCAAAAATCCGCGACGCCGCCCGATTCGGTACCGGCTTGATGCCTAAACGGTAAGCAACCCTAGTCCCGATAAGGTCAGCTTCTGGCCGCGTGGCTTTGGCCGTTCATGATCAGAGCAGCGCCGTGACGTAAGACGGCTTGGGCTTGCGCAGTCGGACCATTGTCCGCGCCAGCGAGCGCCAATCCGGGCAGCACCATCAATGGCCCCTTGCTGCCTTTTACCCCGCGCACCAGGACGCGAATCGCCGGCACACCGGGCTTCGGATGGACCGGCAATACGGCGATGGAGCCAAATCCGGCCCCGATCGCGGCGAGTACGTCGCCTAGCCCATCGGCGCGCCAGATCAACGTCACCGTCCCTTGCGGCCGCAGAAGCCGCGCGGACGCATGCAGCCACTGCGCAAGTGTCCCGTCCGAAGCGGTTCGCGCCAGTCGCCGCGCGCGATCCGGCGATTGGTTTTGCGGCGGGTTGAATGGGGGGTTCATCAAGACGTGATCGGCCGATCCGGAGGCAAGACCTGCGGCGGTAAATTCACTGGCTTTTGCCCCGACGTCGAGGCAAACCGCCCGCACTCGTCCGGCAAGCCCGTTGCGTTCGACATTTTCGCCGGCAAGTGCCGTTAGCGCCGGGTCGATTTCGACCAGGGTGACGGTAAGCCCTTCGACGCGGCACGCGAGCGCCAACCCCGCCGCGCCTACGCCGGCGCCAAGCTCGACCGCGCGCTCGCCCGGCCGCGCCGCCGTCGCCGCCGCGAGCAGGACAGCGTCGTGACCGAAGCGGTGCCCGCGCACGGGCTGCTGCAAGACAAGCTTGCCGTCGAGAAGCGCGTCTTCGCTGATTGGGCCGGCTTCACCGGACATCGGGACGAAGCTCGCTGCCGAACCCCGCGTCCTCGAGCAGACGGCGCGCGACCTGAGCTTCGTCCTCGCGGACCAGGATACGGCGCGGAAAAATGCCGATCGAGCCTTCCATAATGCTCATGTTCTGGTCAACAACCATGTGATTAATTCCTGCGCCTTTAAGAAGCGCTTCGATTGCAGAGATCAGCACGGCATCGGTAGTACGAACGAGTTCCCGCACGTTCAGCCCCGCATTTCCCGGCCCGTCGCCGAGCCGTTGGCAGACGAGTCCTCGTCGACCGAATCGCCGCTTGACATTCTTTCTCCCCGCAGACACGTCGAGCTGGATCGGGCGCTGGCGGTCCACCTCGGACAACTCTATAAATGCCGGCGCGACATTGCCGTAGTCTTGCTGCTGCTCAAGCATAGCGTAGCTGCGTTTCCCCGTCTCGCCCGGAGAACATCCAGTGGCTGTCATTGTACCGTTCGAAACCGCGCGTGAGCCATCGATCGACCCGCTGGTCGATCTCGTTGCCGCCGATATGGACCGAGTCAACGCGACGATCATTTCGCGCACCGGCTCCGAAGTGGCCATGATACCCGAGGTCGCCAACCATCTCATCAATTCGGGCGGCAAAAGGCTGCGGCCGATGCTGACGCTCGCATTGTCGCGGCTCGTCGGTTATGCGGGGGACGGCCATATCAAGCTCGCTGCTGCCGTGGAATTCATGCATACGGCCACGCTTCTTCACGACGACGTAGTGGACGAAAGCGAACTGCGGCGCGGCCGTCTTGCGGCGCGCATGTTGTGGGGCAACGAAGCAAGCGTTCTAGTGGGAGACTTTCTGCTCGGTCAGGCCTTCAAGATGATGGTCGAAGTCGGCAGCCTGAAAGCGCTGGAAATTCTATCGGCAGCCGCCGCCGTCATCGCGGAAGGCGAAGTGATGCAGCTCGCCGCCGCCAAGAACACGGCGACGACCGAAGACGAATACATTGCCGTGATCCGCGCCAAGACCGCTGAACTGTTTGCCGCGGCCTGCGAAGTCGGTCCGGCACTTTCCGGACG
>DASPWC010000294.1:0-6813 GCA_035622055.1 Xanthobacteraceae bacterium
CGTGGTGCTGCGTGTGTTCTCACCCGACGTGAAGGAAGTGGTATTTCAAGGCGCGATCGATCCGCATGCGCCCGTCGGTCAAGGGTGGCTGCGCGCGTCGCACCGCGGGCTAGATAAAAAGCTGTCGAAGCCATATCGGCCATATCACGCGCATACCAAGAAGCAGCCGCTCAAGCCGGGTGAGATCGTTTCGCTTGACGTGGAAATTTGGCCGACCTCGATCGTCGTGCCCGCCGGCCATCGCATCGCCCTGACGATCCGTGGAAAAGATTACGTCTATCCCGGAGGAAGCGGCGGACGGCTTTCGAATTTCAAGAATGAGCTGACGGGTTGCGGGCCGTTTCTGCACGACGACCCGCGTGACCGGCCGGCGCAGATCTTTTCTGGGGTTACCAGATTGCATTTCGGCGGCCCGGCGCGCCCCTATCTCCTGCTGCCCGTCATTTCACCGCGACAGAATGAGAGACCCGCCAAATGATCTTATAAAGCGGGCCTGGAAAAGGATGCGCCGGCAAAGCCCATAAAATTCGGCGTAGCAATGGGAGGCACGATGTCACGCAAAATCAGTCGCCGCACGCTCTTGGCCGGCACGGCTGCCGGCGCAGCTGCCGCCGTATGCCGTTTCCCAGCACCCGCAATTGCACAGGCCGCACCGATCAAGATCGGTCTCCTGACCGTGAAGGTCGGGCCGCTCGCCCAAGGCGGCATCCAAATGGAACAGGGCGTGCTGACGTTTTTGAAGGAGACCAACTATACGATCGGCGGCCGCAAGGTCGATTTTATTTCCGCCGACACCGGCGGCGCCCCGGCGGGCGCCAAGACCAAGGCCCAGGAATTAGTCGAGCGCGACAAGGTCGATATGATCCTCGGTCCGCTGGCGACCTTCGAGCTTTACGCCATCAACGACTACATTCAACAGCAGAAGATGCCGACACTCACCCTGGCCGCGGCTGACAATCTCACGCAGCGGCAGCCTAATCCCTTTTTGTTGCGCGCCTCGGCTACGGCGTCGCAGGCCCTGCATCCGATGGGCCACTACGCGGCCACCGAAATGAAGCTCAAGCGCGTGTTGGCCATCGGTGAGGATCTCGCCTTCGATTATGAGGAACTCGGCGGCTTTCAAGCCGCGTTTCAGGAGGACGGCGGCTGTGTGGTTAACAAGCTATGGCCGCCTTTGGTGACGCCCGACTACACGCCTTATATCGCGCAGATCGGCGATTGCGACGGCGTTTGCCAGGGTTTCGCCGGTTCGAATCCACTGCGTTTCATGAAGGCTTATGCCGACGCCGGATTGAAATATCCAGTCGTAACCGGTTGGACGGGCGGCGATGACGCCTTGCTGAAAAGTTTCGGCGATGAGGCGATCGGTCTCGTCTCCTGCTCGGCCTATTCGCTTGATGTCCAAACCGAACGCAACCTGCGCTTCATCGACGGCATGCGGAAGAATTTCGATGTCATTCCCGGCTTTTACGCCGCCGGTCTCTACATCAATTGCCAGGTGGCCGATGCCGCTCTTCAGGCGACCGGCGGCGATGTCTCCGACAGGGAAAAACTGATCGCGGCGCTGCGCGCGGTCGCTCTGACCGACACACCGCGAGGACCGCTCAAGTTCGATCACCTGGGCAACGTTGTCGGCAATTTCTATGTCAGACGCTGCGGAACGGACGGCGCCAAATATGGATTGAAATTGTGGAATAAGATCATCAAGACCTATGAAAATGTCAGCCAGTTCTGGACTTGGCCAGAACAGGAATTTCTCGCCCGACCCGTTTATTCGCGCGGTTATCCGCCGCTGAAGAAGTGTTGAAAAAAGCGCGATTATAGCGGAATTTACTTAAGGGGGGCGTCCAGCCAATGATAGTCGTTACCGCGGCGCAAAGCCCAAAGGCGCGAAGGCGGCCCGGCGAACCGCCTCGCGAAGAGGCCGAGCCGCCCAATTATCATGCGCCCTTCCTGCTCGCCGCTGTGGCGGTCGCATGACGGGAAGACAGGGAGGATACGAATGACCCGTAAGATTACATCCGGCAAAGTCAGCCGGCGAATGCTGTTGGCAGGCTCCGCGGCCGGCGCGGCGGCCGCGTTAAGCGGCTTTCCGGCCCCCGCGATCGCGCAGGCGGAGCCGTTTCGCCTCGGCCTGCTCACGGTGAAGACCGGTCCGCTCGCTCAGGGTGGTATTCAGATGGAGCAGGGTGTCCTGACCTATCTGAAAGAGACGAACTACATGATCGGCGGCCGCAAGGTCGAGTTCAGCTCCGCCGATACCGGCGGCAATCCGGCTGGCACGAAGACCAAGGCGCAAGAACTGGTCGAGCGTGACAAAGTCGACGTGATCCTCGGACCGTTGGCCGCCTTCGAGCTTTACGCCATCAGCGACTATATCCGCGAGCAAAAGATGCCGACGCTCAGCCTTGCCGCGGCTGACAATCTCACGCAACGGCTACCCAATCCGTATTTGTTGCGTGCGTCCGCTACTTCTTCGCAGGCGATGCAGCCGATGGGGCACTACGCGGCCACCGAAATGAAGCTCAAGCGGATCATCACCCTCTCCGAGGACTTCGCTTTCGGCTATGAGCAGATGGGAGGCTTCCAGGCGGCGTTCCAGCAAGACGGCGGCTGCATCGTCAATAAACTGTGGCCGCCTTTGTCGACGCCGGACTATACGCCTTACGTCGCGCAGATTGGCGACTGCGACGGAGTCTGCCAAGGCTTCGCTGGCTCGAATCCGCTGCGTTTCATGAAAGCGTACGCCAGTGCCGGGTTCAAATTTCCGGTTGTGACGGGAGAGACCGGCGGCGACGACGCGCTGCTTAAGAGCTATGGGGAGGAAGCGATCGGCTTGGTCGGCTGCTGTCCTTACACGATTGATCTCGAGATCGAAGCTAATCAGCGCTTCATCAACGGCATGCTGAAAAACTTTGAAACGATTCCCGGTCAATATGCCGCGCTGCTTTATGTCAACTGCCAAGTCGTCGACGCCGCGCTCAAAGCGACAGGTGGTGACGCCAACGACAAGGACAAATTCATGGCGGCGCTCAAAGCGGTCAATCTGACCGATACGCCGCGCGGTCCACTCAAATTCGATCACCTCAATAATGTGATCGGCAATTTCTACATCAGGCGAATCGGGACGGAGGGGGCCAAATACGGACTCAAGTTGTGGAATAAGACGATCAAGACCTATGAGAACGTCAGTCAGTTTTGGGCGTGGCCCGAACAGGAATTCCTCGCGCATCCCGTCTATTCGCGCGATTATCCGCCGCTGACCAAGTGCTGATCAGCTGCGCGGCGGAAGGGCGGCGGTAATGACATTCTGGCTGCTGCTCACTGTCAACAGCGTAACGTTCGGCGGTCTTTTGTTCCTGTTGTCGGCCGGTTTTGCGTTAATCGTCGGGCTGATGCGGATTCCCAACCTGACGCATGGCTCGATGTTCATGCTCGGCGCCTATTTCGGAACCACGCTTCTCTCCGGCACTCTCGGGATCCGGTTCAGTTTCTGGCTGGCCGCCCTGATCGCCGCGCTTGAGGTTGCGGTGCTGGGCGCGCTGATGGAGCGCCTTCTGTTGCGCCGTCTCGCGGGCCAGCAACTGGCACAGGTCCTGGTGACGCTTGGCGTTTCGTTCATGGTCGCCGATCTCTGCCTGATGGGCTGGGGCGGCGACCCAATCTCGGTGGCGACCCCGCCGGGGCTTGCCGGTTTCGTACGAGTCGGCTCGGCGGTGTTTCCGCTTTATCGGCTTGCGGTTATCGCTGTCGCCGTGGTGTTTGCCATTGCGCTTTGGCTGATGCTTGAGCGCACGCGGCTTGGAGCCATGATCCGCGCCGGCGTCGACGATCCGCAAATGGCGCGCGTCGTCGGCATCCGCGTGTCGCAATTGTTCACCATTGTGTTCGCGCTCGGCGCCGGGCTCGCCGGTTTCGCCGGCATGATTGGCGGGCCGATCCTGTCGGTGTATCCAGGGCTCGATCAGGACATGTTGCCGCTCGCGCTCGTCGTTGTCATTCTCGGCGGCACCGGAAACCTGCTCGGTTCGTTCGTCGGCAGCATTATCATCGGCTTCATCTATAATTTCGGCCAGGCGCTTTTGCCCGAGCTTGCTTATTTCATCCTGTTTTTGCCGATGGTCCTCGTTCTGGTGTTGCGGCCGCAGGGTCTGTTTGGGGGGCAGATCCTGTGACGAGTCGCAGCATCGGCGCGTGCGTCGCCATCGCCGTCGCCCTTGTCGCTTTGCCGTACGCGATCAAGGAGGTCTATTACGTCAACATCGCAAGCCAGATCCTCCTCTACGCTATCTTCGCGCTGGGACTCAACATATTGGTCGGCTATGCCGGACTGGTGTCACTCGGGCATGCTGGATTGTTCGGTATCGCCGCATACATCGTCGCCTATCTGCTCTCTTCGGGACATGGCCACGCGGTCGCCATCGTAACGGCGCTCGTCGGAAGTCTCGCGGCGACCGCTGGGTTTGCTGCGCTGTCGTTGCGGGCAACGGGCATCAGCTTCATCATGATCACGCTTGCGCTCGGTGAGATCATCTGGGGCCTGGCCTATCGCTGGATCAGCCTCACCAACGGCGATAACGGCATTAGCGTGGCGACGCGCCCAGCGCCGTTCGGATTTGCGCTCGGCGATGCGCGCTCCTTTTACGTTGCGACGCTGATCGTCTTTCTCTTGGCTGTCGCGGCTGCAGCGATCTTCGTGCGCTCGCCGTTGGGCGCGGCGCTGTGCGGCACCCGCGATCAGCCGCGCCGGATGAATGCGCTCGGCTATCATGTCTGGGCGATCAGATTTTGGGCCTTCATGTTCTCGGGCCTTTTGACCGCGATCGCCGGCATCCTGTTCGTGTATTACAGTGAATTCATCAGCCCTCAAGCGCTGGCGCTGACCGCTTCCGCCGAAGCCTTGCTGATGGTGATTTCCGGAGGAGCCGGAACGCTGCTTGGCCCCATCGTCGGCGCAGCGCTTGTCGTAATCGTGAAAAATGTCGCGAGCGCCTATGTGGAGCGCTGGAATTTCATGCTTGGCGCGATTTTCGTCGCGATCGTCGTATTCATGCCGGAGGGTTTAGTGCCGGGAGCAATGCGGCTCACGCGCTCGCTCTTTCGCGCGAGTGGCAGGCGTAAAGCCGCGCCCGTTGCCGCGGAGCCGCGTCCATGAGCGCTCTCGCCGTTAAAAACCTCAGCAAATCGTTCGGCGGTCTTCGTGTCACGAGCAATGTCAACCTCACTGTCGAACGAGGCGAGCGTCGGCTTATCATCGGCCCAAACGGCGCCGGCAAGACCACGCTGTTCAATTTAATCACCGGGGAGCTTTCGCCGGACGCCGGCTCGGTGAGCCTGTTCGAGCGCGATATTACGAGACTGCCGATCCGCAAGCGCACGCATCTTGGGATGGCGCGGACCTATCAGATTATTACATTGTTCGCGCGCGACTCGATTCAGCACAACGTCACTCTCGCCTTGCTTGGCCTGTCGTCGCTGCGCTGGAACCCCTTCATCGCGCTTGCCAGGCAAAGTCAGCTAGCCGCGCAGGCGCGCGAGGCGCTCCAGCGGATCGGCCTCCAGCACTTGGCGGAGCGGCCTTTGGCGCAGACGTCCTACGGCGAGCGCCGCCGCGTCGAAATCGCAATGGCGCTCGCGCAAAACCCAAAGCTCGTTCTGCTCGACGAGCCCTTTGCCGGCCTTTCGATCGACGAAAGACAGGACGTGCGCAAGCTTCTTCTCGCCATTCCGCGCGAGGTCACCATTGTTATGATTGAGCATGACATGGACGTGGCGCTCGATCTCGCCGACCGCATCACGCTTCTGCATTTCGGTGAGGTGATTGTCGAGGGCACGCGCGCCGAAGTAGTTGCCGACCGGCGAACGCGGGAGGTGTATCTTGGCGAATAGCGCGCTCAGCCTCAGCGGCATCGATGCTTTCTACGGCGACAGTCACGTGCTGCAGAAAATCTCATTTCAGTTGGGCGAGAAGCGGCTGCTTGGCCTGCTCGGCCGCAATGGCGCCGGTAAGTCCACATGCATGAATGTCAGTGTCGGATTGCTGCCGCCACGCTCCGGCAGCGTGGAAGTTTTCGGGGCGCCGGTGACGCGCCTGCCGCCGGAAATGATCGCCGCCCGCGGGGTTGCACTGGTGCCGCAAGGACGCCGGGTGTTCAAAAGCCTGACCGTGCGCGAGAACCTAATGGTCGCAGCGCGAAAGGGATTCGCCGGCGTCCGTCACGCGCCGTGGACAGCCGACACAGTCTTCGCCATGTTTCCTCGGCTTGCCGAACGGCGCGCACAGATGGCGGCCTATCTCTCCGGCGGCGAGCAGCAAATGCTCGCGATCGGGCGGGCGCTGATGTCCAATCCGCGCCTGCTTCTCATGGATGAACCTTCGGAGGGACTCGCGCCGCAGATCGTCGTCGAGGTGATGGCAACCATCCGCAAGCTCAAGGAGAGCGGCCTCTCGATCGTGCTCGTCGAGCAGAGTCCGAAATTGGTTTTCGACATCGCTGACGATATCGTCATTCTCAACAGCGGCCGTGTGGCCATAGTCTCGACTGCAACCAATCTTAAGAATGACGGCGTCGATCTGCGCCAGCATCTCGGGGTGTTTTGAGCGGCTCGCCACTTCCGCCGACAAGAACCTGATTCGTTTGATTGCGATCGGCCATTGGCGGACAAAACTTTATGTTTCCCAGCATCTTGCGCCGAGGAAAAATACTGTCCAAGCCGCACAATCGATATTGCAAATTCTCAAACTCGCCGTCACGATATCATTCAGAGGTTGCAGAGGGGCATCCCTTTGATCACCGTACCCGAATTGTCGGC
>DASPWC010000295.1:0-6480 GCA_035622055.1 Xanthobacteraceae bacterium
GTCCTGAGCGAGCCGGAATTGTCGTAACAATCCTGTCACGAGGGGATGGGATTTTGCCGCCGCCGATTCGTCTTCTGGAGACATTTTTATTCCGGTCGCAGCAACGAGTTCTTTTGCGCAGGCGCTTCTCCGCGGCGTCTCACGAAGCAGGATCAACGTCGCAATCAGCCTTGCGATCGTTGTCGTCGCCGCCGTCATTCTCTATCACCTGTTGCGCGGCATCGAGATCGGCAAACTCGTCGCGGCGCTTGAATCTCAATCGCTCCTGTACATTATTATTTCCGGCGCGCTCGTCGTCGCGGGCTACAGCAATCTCGTTTGCTACGACCTTTTTGCGCTGCGCGCAATCGGCAAGCACAAAACGCCGCTCCGCGTCGTCGCCTATACCAGCTTCACCAGTTACACAATCGGCCACTCCCTTGGCGCGGCGACCTTAACCTGCGGGCTTGTCCGCTTTCGTGTGTATTCGTTCTGGCAGATGAACTTCGCCGATATCGCCAAAATCGCTTTTTTCACCGGCATGACGTTTTGGCTCGGCAATATTTTCGTCCTTGGCGGCGCCATCGTCTATGCGCCACAGGCACTGAGCGTTGTCGATCATCTCTCCGCTTCGATCAACCGGCTGATCGGTTGGAGCAGTCTTTTCACCATTGCCTGCTATCTCATCTGGCTCCTCAACGGACCGCGCATTTTCGGTCGGGCGGGCTGGCGCATCGCGCTGCCCGGTTGGCGCGGAACGCTTTTGCAGATCGGCATAGGAACAATCGATCGCCTGCTGGCTTCACTTTCGATTTACATGCTGCTGCCGTCGAGTCCCAGCGTCGGATTCGCCACGGTCGTCGTGGTTTTCGTCATGGCTACTCTGCTCGGCGCCGTCAGCCATGCGCCCGGCAGCCTCGGCGTCGTCGAAGCGGCAATGCTGGTCGGGCTACCGCAATACCCGCGCGAAGAGCTGCTGGCGACGCTGCTTACGTTTCGCGTCCTGGATTTTTTCCTGCCGCTAATGCTCGCCACGCTGCTGTTCGGCGCTCGTGAATTGCGTATGCTTATGCGGCGCGCCCGGAGGCGAGAGGCCAATTCATTGCTCGCCCCGTAAGGTAAGCGCAGATTACATTCAATTTCCCACAGTTCGGCCTTCGGCAAGCGACGAGGCTAGCCGCCGCGGCCGGCCTGTGCTTTCTTGGTCGAAAGATTTTTCCTCGCAAGGAGAGCCACCTCATGCGTCTAAGCGCGCGCAATCAGCTTAAGGGCACCGTCACTGCCGTCACCAAGGGCGCAACGACTGCTCACGTTAAAGTCGATATCGGCGACCGCCAGATCGTTACCTCCTCGATTACTAACGAAGCGGTTGACGAACTTGGAATAAAGGTCGGCAGCGCCGTGATCGTGGTCATCAAGGCCACCGACGTCATGGTCGCGGTTGCCTGACATGCGCCTGCCCGGCATTGCTTCGATTTTGATCTTCACATCCGCGTCGGCCGCGGCGCAGGAGCCGTCCGGCTGCGATAAATTCAAATGGCCGCTCGACAAGGAGCGGGCCACGCTCAACGGCACCGATTTGCCCAAGGTCAATTCAGGTGATCGCGTCACATGGCCGATCCCATTCGCGGCGACTATCGGCCTTACCAACTTTGCCGACGCCAAGTTGCCCTTCCCGCCCGAAAGGGCGCCAAAATCGCCCGCTTCGTTCGCCGGATTCATCCAAGCACCGGCGCCGCCAAAAGCGGCCACATACAAGATCACCGTTTCGTCCGAATCTTGGATCGACGTCGTGCAAGACGGACACATCGTGAAATCGTCCGCCTTCAGCGGCGCCGTCGGCTGCGAAGGGGTCCGCAAAAGCGTCAAGTTTGATCTGGGCGCGAGGCCGCTCACGCTCGAACTCAGCGATGTCCCGGCAAATTCGATCCGGCTCGTGATATCCCCGGACTGACGGCTCGGCTCCGTTGGCCCCGCTTACAACCGATCGATATTGTTTTGCAGCCAGTAGGCGGCGATCGCGAGCTTGCAATCCTCGATCAAGCCCTTTGCCAAACGCTCGAAAAGTTCATCGACGCCGACCTGAAGAACGCTGATGTCCTCACCGGCGAGGCCGCCGCCCTCTCCCAATCTCCGCCCATCGCTCACCCGCGCGAAATAAAGAAATATGCGCTCGGACGAGCCGCCTGGGGACGCAAAGAATCTGCCGATCAGCGTAGGGCTTTCAATCTGGTAACCGGTTTCCTCTAAAGTTTCCCGGACGACGGCGTGTTGGGCGCTCTCGCTCTCGTCGATGGCTCCGGCCACGGCCTCGACGATCCACCCATTTGTAGTCGCCGGATCGTAGCGGCGCCGCCCTATCAGAGCTGGCACTCTGAACTGCTCGACCATTACGACGGTGCGCGCCTCGGCATTGAACAGAAGCACGGCGACGGCGTCGCCGCGCTCGAAAACGAGGTGCCGCTCGTAGGCGCTCATCGCGCCGTCCTGGCGCCGATGCGCGACGATTACTTCGTCGATTTTGAAGAAATCGTCGAACAGGCGTTCGTGGCTGCGCATGTCGATACGCCAGTCGCGATTCATGCCCTGCTCCTGATTCTGTCATGGAGTTGTTTCGGACGATGATGACTTCGCACTTTATTCCGTTTGCTTCATGTTGGCAGACTACGCGAATGCACAGAAATTCCAATAATGCGCATCGTCGTGGACGGCATCTGCAGAAAGACTCCGTTGCCACTCTTTGTATGGCTGGTAACGGCTGCGACAATACTGACTGGCGGCGTGTCGTCGCTTGCGGCATTGCAGCTCAATCCTAACGATGTCTTCGCCTACAACAGGCGCACCAACGCCTATGAGGCGCAGAACGAACACGGTCGCGCCGATGCCGCCTACACTGCGGCAAGCGCGATCGACCCGGATTATGCCCCGATCGGTTGGGTGTTTGCCCATCGCGCGCGAACCGATCGCGCCAAGGGACTCGTCGATCAAGCCGCTAATGACGAGCGCAAAGCAAAGAAGAATGAGTTTTGTCTCGGCGATTCTTGCAACCAATCAGACAAAAGCAAATCGGATGACCACGCTCGCGACTCCGGCGACAGCGCCGACTGGCGGGATAAAGCCTGGGTCTGTCCGATCGCCGGCAGGTGTGGGCCGCCTGGCACACCCGGTCTTGGATCGTGGGAGCCGCTGCCGCAGCCTGCCCCCCGCAAGTGAAGCAAAAACCGGGCGGGCGCGCGCGGAAGGCACGACATCGGTGAAAGCGCCGCCTACGCCCATGCGCGTCGCGCCACCAAACGTCATTATGGCCAAGCTGATTGCGCCAAACGCCAGCCCGCTCGCACGCTCGGGTCCATCGCCGCAGGATGGGGCACGCTCCACGCGGTGCAACCAGCGCACGCTGTAACTACGCCACTCAATGATCCGACGGCACTGCCTTTCTATATATAAAACTTGAATGGGAGTCTGGGTTCTCCCGTCTGTGGGGCTGCCAGCATGATTTAACCTACAGCGTTGGCGAACCGAATGGTCACAGGCTGGCGATCATTGTGTAGGCAGGAATTGAAGTTGATTTTTTTAATCCCATCAAGTCTCGCAGAACTGTGTCGAAAGAACACTCCCCACGCTGAAGCCGGACACAAGCACCGGATTGGGCGTTTCGGACCAATATAGGTGTCAGTCTCGGAACGTAGCCCGCCGTGCACAAAAACGCTTGCTTCACATCCAACATAAGTGCAGTGCCCCGCACCTCGATTAGGCCGCGCGCGATGCAAAAAGTCTCGCTCGCGTCCTCAGCAAATTGCGGGCGTTCCTCCCGCCAGCACCGTTCCCATCCATGCCCGATCGATATTCTGTCCAGTGAGGATAACGGCGACACGTCGGCCTCGCAGCCGCGCACGCTCCTTGATTAGCGCCGCCAGCGCCGCCGCGCCGGCGCCCTCCGCGCAGTTATGGGTGGTGCTGTAGATGCACCGAATTGCTTCCGCGACCTCGTCGTCCGACACTTCGACGATTCGATCGGCGCCATGCTTGATGGTCTCAAGCGCCGTCGCATCGGGCACGCGCACCGCCATGCCGTCGGCGAAAGTCGACGCCGAATTCGTCGCGATCACGCGACCCGCGGCAATTGACTGGCGATAGGCATCGGCGCGCTCGGAGACCACGCCGACGACCTTCGTTTTTGCTTGGAGCGCATCGCGCACGCCGATCACTCCGCAAATGCCGGAGCCTAGTCCGATCGGAACGTAGACGGTATCAAGATCGCCGAACGCGCCAAATAACTCATGCGCGTAGGTTGCCACTCCGATGACGAAGTCGCGGTGAAACGACGGCGCGTATTCGAGCCCTCGTTCCGCGGCGATAGCCGCTGCCTGTTCTTTTGCCTCGTCGAAGTCGCGGCCATGCTCGACCAACTCTGCGCCGAACGACCGCATCGCCGCGTTTTTTTCGATTGAATTGGCGCGCGGCACAATGATTGTCACGGCGACACCTGCGCGGGCGCCGGCCCAAGCCAGCGACTGACCGTGGTTGCCGCGCGTCGCAGTGACGATCCCTTGGACCTGCGGGCGTTCACGCTTGAGCCGATCGAAATAAACCACGCCGCCACGAACTTTGAACGCGCCGATCGGCGTATGGTTTTCGTGCTTCACCACGACCTCGACGCCGGTTCGCGCCTTGAGCAAGGGCCACGCATATTGCGGTGTCGGCGGCACGCTTGCGCGCACCAGTGGAATGATGTTCTCAAGCTCACTGAGCGTAAACATTTAAGTTCGAACCACGCTTGTTCGCCCGGCATAGATAAAAATGCCTAGCGCATAATATCGAAGCCGACCGTTACGCGAGCCTGTAATACGTTCTCGCCGGCCTCGATTGGCGCCGTCGCCATTTTCGCGGCCGACCTTTGCCGTTCGCTCAAGGCAAAAGGCGGCTCGAATTCGGAATCTTCGGTGATCCAGGCGACGCGCCCAAGGCTCAAGCCCGAAGCGCGGGCATAAAGTTCGGCTTTGCGCCGGGCATCGGCGACCGCGGCTTCACGAGCCTGGTCGAGCGCCCTCGAAGGGTCCGAAAGAAGAAATTCTACGTTCCCGACATCCGTTGCTCCCGCTGTGATTAAGCGATCCAGAATTTCGCCGACTTTGGAGATTTGATGAATCGTAACGTCGACTTGGTTGGAGACGCGGTAGCCGGAAAGCTTCGGCTCGGCAGTGGACGTTTGCGACGCGTAAACCGGCTGGATTGAAAATTGCGAAGTCTGAATGTCCTTTTGCGCGATCCCGGAATCCAAAAGCGCCGCGGTGACGGCGGTCATCAGTTTTGAATTCGCGTCGCTTGCCTCCTTGACCGTGTTGGCTGTGATGGTGACCCCGCTTCTAATCCGGGCATAGTCCGGCGCGACGCCGATACTGCCCTCCCCGATCACGATCACGCGCCCCTCGATCTGAGAATTCGAGCCCTGGGCGTGCGCGTGAACAGTCCCGACCAGGACCACTGCGCCGAGCAGGACGCCGAGGGATAGACTCCAATTCGCTGCGCCACGAACAAGGCATTGGGTTCCGGTCATGATGGCCTCCCGGATCGCATCAAAGCTTGCCGAATGACGCCTATTTCATAGCGGAACAATGACAGGGCTGACAGGGCTTGGCCGGCCCGTTCGCGTCCGCGCTCGGGCCGATGGAGCCGGCCGGCGATGGTTATGGAGAATTAAGAGTCACGGCGTATTAAGCTTGCCAATTGGTGCCCACTTTCATCCGCAAAGTTTCCCTCTTGCCTCCCCAGAAACGCCCGCAATTCCGGCTTTCTGTCAGAGGCAGCCATGCCACGGGGACCGGCGGATCGCCGCCGGCGGCGAAAGTGTGCCACATTGGCACACACCGACGATGGGGAAGCAGGACGTGAAAAAACTCGCGATCGTTGTTGCCTGGTGTGGAACGCTCATCTGCGCTCCAGCCCATGCCAAGACATTCGTCGGCGTTCTGTGGCCGATGTTCGGACCCTTGCCGGCGATCGGACTTGTCGAACTGGTGGCCGAACTGAAAATGATGCCGGACGTCGAAGTGGCCACCTACCTTCACCAAGAATGGCCATCCCTCGTCGACGACATCGCCCGTCAACCTCCCGGAACGCACACGGTCGTCGTCGGTTACAGCTTGGGAGCCAACAGCTCCGTTTTTGTAGCCAATCAATCAAAATACGTGGATTTGATTATTGCGCTGCAACCTTCGATGTTGAGCTGGAATCCGCCCGTCACGGGAAAGGTGGGTCGGATGATTGAAATCTACAATCCCAATCCGTGGATGACTTTTGGCGGGATGGGCTCGAAGAAGCTGATCGGCGAAAACATCGAGTACATCGCGAACAATGACTCCCATCCCGGAGCTCAGTTTAATTCGGATTTTCGAAATTTGGTTAAAACGGAAATCGCCAAGCTGGCCGCCGACAATCGCATCGAAACGGCGCAAGCTCAGGCGCCGCAGCCGATTAAGGTGGCGCAGCTGTCTCCGCCGA